>CBRGMJ010000045.1:0-7871 GCA_967797525.1 uncultured bacterium
GGGCACCGGGGACCGGGACGCGCAATCGGGTTCCCTTCTGGTGCGCGGCGGTCGGTGCGCCCGGCGGTCAGGCTCCGGGCACGGGCGGTCGCGGAGACCGGCTGATATGCCTCGAGAACAATGATGGCGTCGGCGACATCCACGTAGTCGCCGAGCCCGCTCGTGGCGATCACCGACGAGACACCGTGCATCTCCCACAGCGCGCGCACGACATCGAGCAAGCGCGTCAGCGGCTCCTGGGACGCCGGCACCAGTTGCTGCAGCACCGCGTCGCGCGCCAGAAAGGCGACCGCGGCGTCGTCTTCGTCGAAAATGAGAAGCCGTGTCCCCACTTCGAGGGCTTCGGCGATCGCTGCGGCCATCGACACCGGCCCCGTCGCGTGCTCCAGGGAGAGCCCGGTCATGTCGAATCGGGTCGGGATCTCACGCACGAACGCGCTGACGTCGACGCGCTCGATACGCCGGCCGGGCTCGGCGCGAATCGTGACCGCGTCCGGAACCGTCGCCACCAGTTCACGACCGTCGCCCGCGATGTGCGGGTACACCCCGCGGCCGATCGCGCGGAGCAACGTCGTCTTCCCTTGGAAACCACCTCCGACGATCAGCGTGACGCCCTGCCGGATCCCCAGCCCCCGAACGGACCCCCCGTGCGACAGCGGGAGGGTCACCGCGAGATCCTCGGGTGCCTGCAGCGGGACGACGCGGCCCCGCAGGGGACCGTCAGATGGGCCGGGCTCACGCGCCGCCACCGCGCCGTCGGCGAGAAAGGCGACGAGGCCGTGCGTGGGCAGGGCATCGCGGATGGCGACGTAGTCTTCGACCGCCGCGGCGTGGCGGTGACCGGCGTCGCCCTCGAGATTCGTCCAGACGAGCCCGGCATTGACGACCGCGGGTAGCTCCTCAAAGAACAACGCCTGCACGGCCTTCGCCTGCACCTTGCGATTCTCGGCGGGGAGGCCGATCGCAATCCGCACTTCGACGGAGTCCTCAGCAATCAGACAACTCGAGCGCAACAGCACCTCTTGCCCGCCCGCGTCGATGGCCATCGGTGCGATCCGCCCCGACCAGCGGGTTCGCACGTGCCGGCGGATGGCCTCATGCACCGTGCGGGCCAGGAAGTCTTGTAGTGCCAGGCGCCCGGCGGGCGACGCCCACAGCGCCGGCGGTACCTGCGCTTCGGCCTGGTCGATCCGCACCCGTGCTTGCGCGGGTGCGACGAGCGGGTCCGGCGGGACCACGTCGAGCGAGAGCACGAAACGCTCGAACCGGTACGCGCCAATCAGTTCCTGGTACACCTGCACGTTCTTGTTGTTCATCGTGACCAGCTTGTCGCGCAGGCGCTCGGAGGGGAGCATCGGGAGTTCGGTTGTTCCTGAGAGGGCTGGCACGTGCGCACCTCGATCGGGAAAAGGGAGAGATTGACTCCCTGGTTGTCGTCAGGGAAAGATTCGCCGTCGGGTGCCCGATTACCGGCCTGCGGGCACCGCCGGTACTTCTGCGGTCCCCAGCCGCTGGCGGGCAAGCTGGAGTGCGGCCTGGAGCTGCGAGTCGCGTCCCTGGTCGAGTTCGACGACCGGCAGATCCACCGCCACGTCTGGCGCTACCCCGGTACCTTCGAGACGGCGGCCCTGCGCCGACGCGAGCCGCCTAACGGTGACGGCCAATCCTGAGCCGTCGGACAGATCGATCATGATGGCGGCCTCGACGGCACCCATGGTCTTTTGACCGACCAACGTGGCGCGGCCGTGTTCCTGGAGCGCCGCGGCGAGCAGCTCGGCCGCCGATGCGCTGCTTTCATCGACGAGGATGATCACGGGCTGGTGTCCCGGAAGCAGGGGAACGCCAAACGTCCGTACCGCGCGCGTTTGTCCCCCCCGCGTGACCTCTTGATAGATGGGCTGCCCGGGTGGCAGGAAGAGACTGACGATAGCTTCCAGCTCGTTGACGAACCCTCCCAGATTACCGCGGAGGTCGAGCACCAACGCGCGCATGCCGTTGCCCAGCAGGCCGTTCAACGCGCCGCGAAACTCCGCGCTCGATCGCGACACGAACTGATAGAACTGCAAGTAGCCGATGCCGTTTTCGAGCACGCGCGCCTGGAAGACCGCCGGCACCTGGATCGGTGCGCGGGTCAGAGAAACCGTGATTGGATCCGCCCGCCCGGGCCGCTCGAGCACGAGCGCTACCGGCGTCCCCGTCTGTCCCCTGATGAGCCCGCTGAGTTGATCGGGCTGCAGACCCGACGTGGGCACGTTGTCGACGCGCACGATGCGGTCAAACTGCTGCACGCCCCCGGCGGCCGCAGGGCTCCCCGGGATCACGTCGCGGATGTAGTACTTGCCCTCACGCAACATCAAGACGATGCCGGCACCGGAAAATCCGGCCTGCCGCTGCTGCCGCAAGACGCGCTCGCGGTTTTCCTCTGGCGTCAGAAACCACGTATGTGAATCCTTCAACTGCGCGGTCATGGCGCGCGTCGCCGAGTAGGCGAGGACGGTCGGCGCGATGCGCCCGCCCGCCGCGGCCACCGCGGCGTCAAATCGCGCACGAAAGAGAGTCTCGCTCTGGGCGCCCGGCGTTCCCGCCGGAATCTCGGCGACCTCGCTCTGCACGCCCGCGTTCGAGAGCGCGGACCGCATGCCGGTGAGCGCGCCGTTCAGCATGACCGCGGCATCCACTCGATCGACGTAGTACTCGCGCAGCACGTTGAACGCCTCGATCACCAGACCGGCGTCAGCCGCATGCGCCGGGGGCGGCACCGCCAGCGGCACCAGCATCAGGCTCAGCGCCAGCAGGACGGTGCAGGCAAGACGAGCTGTGGAGTGCCGGTAGGGCTTCATCGTGGAGTGGACACCTCATGAGGTGATCTCGGCCGGGCATCGGCAAGACCCAGACGCTGCCGGGCGACTGCAATACCCCTCAACAACTGTGTATCGCGGCCCTTCTCCAAATCGCTCGCGGCCTGCGCGACAATGATGTCTGGCGACACGCCGGTACCCTCGAGGCGCTTCCCCAATCCGCTGGAGAGACGCTGGACCGTGACGCTCAGGGCCGATCCGTCGGACATATCGATGAGCACGCTCGCTTCGACGGCACCGCTGGTTTTCTCGCCCACCAGGGTTGCGCGGTGGTGTTCTTGCAGCGCGGCCGAGAGCAGTTCCGCCGCAGACGCGCTGCCTTCATCGACCAGAACCACGACGGGCACAGACGGCGGCAGCCGCGGCGGATCCGAGGTCCGCACGGTTCGCATGAGACCATTCCGCGTTGTCTCACGATACACCGGCTTACCGGCCGGCAGCAACGTGTCGAGGACCGCGGTGAGTTCGTATAAGTAGCCGCCGTGGTTGGCACGCACATCGAGCACGAGCGCACGCATGCCGCCGGCCAGCATCCGGTCGAGCGCGGCCTTGAATTCCCCACCGGTGCGGTTCACGAACTGGTAGAGCTGCAGGTACCCAACGCCGGCATCCAGGACTTTCGCCTGGAAGATGGCCGGGACTTGAATCGGGCGCCGTACCATCGTGACCGTCTCGTCCGCGGACCCGGGTCCACGCTCCACCGTGACCGACACGGAGCTGCCGGTCGGGCCGCGAATCACGTTGGCCACCTGGTCGATCGACATGCCGGCGACAGGTACACCATTGATACGGACGATCCGGTCCAGCGCCCGCATCCCGGCCGCCGCCGCCGGGCCTCCCGGAATGACATCCCGCACGTACAAGCGCCCGTCCCGCGGGAGCAGGACCACGCCGATGCCCGAAAAGGCCGCCTGCCCGCGCTGCCGCGCCTGTCGCTCCCGGTTCTGCTCGGGCGTGACGAACCCGGTGTGCGAGTCGCGAAGGACACCCGTCATAGCCTGGATGGCCGCGTACGCCAGCGTGGTCTTCGCCACGCGCCCCTCCGCCGCGGCCGTGGCGACGTCGAAGCGGGCCCGGAACTGCGTCTGCGCCTGCCAGAAGTTGCTGCCGGCCGGAATGGTGTGGATCTCAGCCTTGACCCCGGCCCGGGAGAGCGTGCCGCGAAGCCCCTCGACCGCGCCGTTGAGCAGCGCCGCAGGATTGATCGGGTCGACGTATCTGGTGCGCAGGATGTCGAGGGCTTCGATCACCAGACCGGCGTCGGCCGCGTGCGCAGGCGGCGCCGCGACGAGCGGCGCGAGCGCGCCGACACTCAGCAGCAGGATGATCGCGAAGACACGTGGACTTCTCAGGGCGCGACTCCTTGCGCCGATCTCAGAATGCGGGACGGATCGGCACCAGCCGGATCAACCACGTATTGAGCGTGAAGAGCACATCGGTCACCATGGCGGTTCCCATGACCAGCAGGAAGACCCCGCTCGTCGCAGTCACGGCCCGGGCGTTGCGGCGCAACCAGCCCATCGCATCGAACGCCGTCGTCATCAGCACGGCGGTCACTAAGAAGGGCAGACCCAGACCCAGCGAGTATGCGAAGAGCAGGACCGCGCCCGTCGCTGCCGTCTGCGCCGTGGCGGCCAGTGTCAGCACGCCGCTCAACACCGGACCAACACACGGCGTCCACGCGAACCCGAACGCCATGCCCACCGGAAACGCGCCGACCGGCCCGAGCGGGCGCCGCGCCATCTCGATTCTGCGCGTCCGGTACAAACCCGGCAACTTGATGATGCCCAAAACGGCCAAACCGAGGACAATGACGATGACCCCTCCGACGCGGGACATCCACTGCCGGTTGTCCAGGACGATGTTCCCCAGCGCAGACGCCGACGCGCCCAGCGCCGTAAAGATCACCGAGAACCCGAGGACGAACAGGAGCGTCGCGAAGAGCACCCGGCCGAGGTGCCGGCGGCGTTCTTCCATGCGCATGTCGCCCAGCGAGAGCCCGGAGACAAACGAAAGATAGCCTGGGATGAGCGGGACGATACAAGGGCTCAAGAACCCCAGAACCCCGGCCGCAAACGCCACGACGAGACTGACCTCATTCACCGGGCCGGATCACCACCAATGGGCAGGGTCGATATTCGACGGTCGGACCCGCCTCCCTTTGACCTGTTATCAAGAACGCCTGTGGCGGACGGTCTGTTCCACCCCATGCATTCCCCAAACCATCGACAACGACGCGTTACGACGGCGCGCGGCAGAAGCGAGATACGACATCGTCGAGCACGCGCGCGCAGTCGGCCACGGTGGTCACGTCGACCCATTCCTCAGCCGCGTGCGCCCCGGCGCCGCCCGGGCCAAAAATCACGGTGGGGATACCGGCTTCACCCAGGAGCGCCGAGTCGAGCCACGCCAGCTCACCAACGACGCGAGGCGACGTGCCGCGAACAGCCCGCACGCTGGCGCGCAGATCCTGGACGATGGGCGCGCCGGCCTCGATCTCGTAGGCGGGTCGCGAGAGCACGATCTCGACCTTCGCGGCCAGCCCCGGTGAGGCCCCGCGGGCCTCCTCCACCACGCCATGCAACTCTGCCGCAACGTCCTCGTCCCGCTCGCCGGGAAGCGTGCGGCGTTCGATCTCGAGCGTGCAGCGGTCGGGATAGGTGCTCAGCCCCAGGCCTCCGGCAATCGTCGAGGCGTGGATCGATGCCCGCCCCATCAATGGATGCGGGCGGGCCGGTAGGATCTCGTGCTCCAGCCGATCCAGCGCCGCCAATACGTGCCCCATGCGCGCGATGGCGTCGTCGCCGTCGTCGAAGCGGCTGCCGTGCGCCGCCCTGCCGGCGGTCTCGACCCGCGCCCAGACGAAGCCACGGTGACCGACGCACACATCAAGACCTGTCGGTTCAGTCACCACCGCCGCATCCGGCCGCTCGCGGCGGACCAGATCGGCCGTGCCGAGGCTGGCATACTCCTCGTCGACGACGAACGCCAACACCAGCTCGCCGTGCTCCAGACCCCGAGCGGCCACCATCCGCCCGGCCTCCACCATCGCGGCCAGGCTTCCTTTCATATCGAACGCTCCACGGCCGTAGAGGCGGCCGTCGGCGACCGTTCCGCCGAACGGATCGGACATCCCCTCGATGCCGACGGTGTCCATATGGCCGTTGAGCATCAGCCGGCGGCCGGGGCGGCGCCCCCGCACGCGGGCGACCACGTTAGGGCGGCCGGGCGCCACGTCATCGAGCCGCACCTCCATGCCCGCGGCGCGGCACTCAGCGGCAAGCAGCGCGGCGATGGCGCCCTCGCCGCGCGCCGTGCGGATCAGCGATGGATTGATCGACTCGGTGATGACGAGACGCCGGAGCAGACCGGTCAGCCGGTCGGCATCGACGCCGGGATCAGGCATAGGCGGCGAGGTGACGGCGCGCCGCGTCGCGGGCGGCGTCCACGAGGACCGACGCCGAGGGTGCAGACGCGGCCATGCCTTCAGCGGCCTCGGGTTTCCCGCCGCCGCGGCCGTTGTGCTCGGACAGCGCTTCGCGGAGGATGACCGACGCATCGACCGTGACTAAGGGACTGCGGGCGACGATCATGCGGCGGTCGGGATCGGTGGCGAAGATCACCACACATCTGTCCTGCCCGGTGACCGCCCGTGCCAGCGCGCGCAACTCTTCGATCGGCCGTCCGGTGAACGCCGCGGCGATGACGGTGGGTTCATCCGGCCCGGTCGAGCGGCGCGCGGCCTCGACGAGCTCTGCGGCCTCGTAGCCCAGCAGGTGGGTGCGCGCCTCGACAAGATCGCGTTCGAGCTCCCGGGCGCGCTCGCGCAGGCGGGTGACCGCATCTCGCAGCTCGTGTTCGCCGACGCTGAACTGGCCGGAGAGGTCCCGCACGAGCGCAAGCCGCTCGCGGGCGTCGCGCAGCGCCCGCCAGCCGCAGACGAAGTCGACGCGCACACCGCCCTTGTACCGCTCCCAGCCACGGATGACGATCGGGCCGATCTCACCGCAGGCACAGACGTGCGTGCCGCCACACGCGGACCGATCGAAGTCCACCACCTCGACGACCCGAACCGGCCCCGTCACCTTCGGTGGACGCCGCAGCCCGAGCTCGGCCACACGGTCGGGGTCGACGTCGCGGATGATCACGGGCCGGTTCTCCATGACGACGGTATTCGCGACAGACTCGGCGCGGGCCGCGCCCACGGCATCGAGCGCGGACACCGCCACGTCGAGGGTGCACGTGGTCCCCATGTGGACCGAAACCGTCTGCGCGTCCAGCGCGCGCACGAACGCCTGCGAGAGCACATGCTGCCCGGAATGCTGCTGCATGTGATCGAATCGGCGCTCCCAGTCGATGGTGCCGTCGAGAGGGTCACCAACGGCGGGCGGCGGGCCGCCGCCGAGCACGTGCCAGACCTCATCGCCCTCTTCGCGGACGTCGGTCACCTTGAAACGGCCCACGCGGCCAAGATCGCACGGCTGGCCGCCCGCGGTCGGATAGAACGCCGTCTGGGAGAGCGCAATCGCGGGACGGCCTTCCACCTCTCTGACCGCGGTCACGTCCCCCGTGAACTCGCGCAGATAGGCGTCCTCACGATACAGCCTGCGGGGCACATCGCGAGGTTCGACGCCCGCGCGGCACCTTTCCTCCGATGGACAGGCGATGCCCGTTGTCACGATCGGCCGGAGGGATGACAGCCGCGCCTGGGCGAACTCCAGCGGCGGGTGGTGTGTGAGATGCTGACGCAAACCGACGGCACGGCCGGCGCTCTCAACGGCGTCCGGGTGATCGACTTCAGCCAGGTCATGGCCGGTCCATACTGTACGATGCTCCTGGCCGACATGGGCGCCGACGTGATCAAGATCGAACCGCCCGAAGGCGATTCGAGCCGCAAACTCGGCGGCGGGCGAGGCACTGAGAGCGCCGGGTTCTGGGCCGTCAACCGCAACAAACGCAGCGTCGTCGTGAACCTGAAGGATCCCAAAGGCGCCGACCTGTGTCGCCGTCTGG
>CBRGMJ010000046.1:0-7867 GCA_967797525.1 uncultured bacterium
GACCCTGACGCGGCGACGACCTCTCCGGTGTTGATGCCGGCCCGAATGCCGAGATGGGCGTCGTGGAGCGCGCCGATTTCCCGATTCAGATCTGGGATCGCATCGCGAATGGCGAGTGCCGCGCGCACCGCGCGCTCGGGGTCGTCCTCATGCGACACCGGCAATCCAAAGACGGCCAGGACCCCGTCGCCCAGCAAGTTAGCGATCGTGCCGCCAAACCGTTCAACCGTGCGCTGGACGGCGCCGTAGAACCTACCGATGACGTCGCGGGCCTCTTCAGGATCGAGCCGTTCGGTCAGCCCGGTCGATCCCGCGAGATCGACGAACACCGCGGTGATGATCTTGCGCGACTCTGCGCTCAACAGGGGTGCGGGTGCGGCCGAGGTGAGCGGTTTCCCGCAGTTGGCGCAGAACTTCGCGGCGGCGACGTTCTCAAATCCGCAATTGGCGCACCGTTGCGCGTGCACGGCCATGTAAGAGGGGATTCGTAAGCGCAAAGAGGAAGCCCTTGTCGGGTGAATCGCGATGCATGATCTGGTCATCAAAGGTGGCACGGTCGTAACCTCGGGCAGTATGGGTCACTGTGACGTGGGCGTCGAGGGCGAGAAGATCGTGCAGATCGGCAGCGACCTGCGTGGTCGACGGGAGATCAACGCCGATGGTCGCTACGTGTTTCCCGGTGGCGTGGACGTGCACGTGCATCTCTCGTCACCGGTTGATCCAGCATCGGGACGTGAAGAATGGGTCGACGACTTCTACAGTGGCTCGCAGGCCGCGCTCGCCGGCGGCATCACGACCTTTGGCAACATGACCTTCCAGCGCGAAGGCGAATCCCTGCGCGACGCGTTGACCCGCGACCTGACCGCCGCGCAACGGGACGCCGCCGCCGACTACATCCTGCATCCGGTGTTGATGCATCCGACCGAGGCCGCGCTGGGAGAGATCCCGGGGTTGGCGGCCGACGGTCACACGAGCCTGAAGATCTTCATGGTGCTGGATCACTTCGACCGTCACGTGATGGCGTACATCGATGCGATCCGCATCGCCGGGCGCAGCGGGACGCTGTCGATGGTGCACTGCGAGGATGGCCCGATGATCCGATGCATCTGCCGCGAACTCGTCGCACAGGGTCTGGGCGAGGCCCGGCACTATCCCGACAGCCGCCCCGACTACACTGAATCCGCAGCGGTCGAACGCGCGATCGCGTTCTCGCGAGCCACCGGGTCGCCGATCTACGTGGTGCACCTCTCCTCAGCGGCGGCGCTGGCCGCCTGCCGGCGCGCTCGGGCCAGCGGCGTTCCGGTCTACGTCGAGACGCGACCGCTCTACCTATACCTTACACGCGATCTTTTCGAGCAAGCAGACGCTGCCAAATATGTCGGTGCCCCACCGCTTCGAACGGCCATCGATTTGGAGGCGATTTGGAACGGCTTATGGAGCGGCGAGATCCAGTGTCTGTGCAGCGACCACGCGCCGTGGAGCCTGAGACAGAAACTCGACCCCGCACTCGATGTCGGCTCGTTCCGGCCCGGCGTCGCCGATCTCGAGACGCTGATGCCGATGCTATATTCGGAAGGCGTGTGGGGCGGCCGCGTCTCGCTGAGCCGGTTCGTGGAACTCACGTCGACGAATACCGCAAAGCTGTTTGGGATGTATCCGAAAAAAGGGACGATTGCCGTCGGGTCTGACGCCGACCTGGTCGTGTGGGACGCGGAGACGCGCCGGACGATCGACGGCGCCGGGATGTATTCAAAAGCGGGCTACTCGGTCTATGATGGCCGCCAGGTGCGCGGCGGCCCCGCGTACACGATCAGCCGGGGCGAAGTCGTCTTCGAGAACGGAGAGATCACTGCCAAACGCGGGCGGGGCCGTTGGATTCGTCGAAACCGGACGGTGATGCTGTGATGGACACGCCACACATCCATACGCCTGTCTGCGACTTGCTCGGCATCCGGCATCCGGTGGTCCTCGGCGGGATGGCGGGCCACACGGCCGCCGAACTCGTCGCTGCGGTCTCGAACGCCGGCGGGCTCGGCATCCACGGCGGGAGCCGCCAGTTCCTGGTCGATCTCCGCCGGACCATCGCCCGCATCCGCGAACTCACGACGGCCCCGTTTGGTTTGAACTTGTTGCTCTTTGGCAAGGAGGAAGCGCTGCTCGAGGCCATGCTCGCCGAACGGCCGTCGGTGATGTCGTTTGCCTGGCCGACGATCGATCAGCCGCTTGATACGATCTTTGCCCGCGCCCACGCCGCCGGTTCAAAGGTCATGCACATGGTCTCCAGCGTCCACGAGGCGGTGCGCGCAGCCGGAGCCGGCGCCGACGTCATCGTCGCGCAGGGCATGGAGGGCGGCGGGCACATCGGCGTGATGGGCGCGATGGCGCTCGTTCCTCAGGTGGTGGCGGCCGTCGCGCCGAAACCGGTGCTGGCCGCCGGGGGTATCGCCGATGGGCGTGGGCTGGCGGCCGCGCTGGCGCTCGGGGCCGACGGCGTGCTGGTCGGGACGCGGTTCCTGGCTACGCAGGAGGCGCCGATCCATCAGCGCTTCAAACAGGCGATTGTCCGCAGCGACGGTCACGACACCGACGTGACCGAGATTCCCGATCTTATTAGCGGCCGTGTCTGGCCCGGCGCATTCTCGCGGGTGTGGAGGAACGCGTTGATCCGGCAGTGGTCGGGACGCGAGTGGGAGGTCCGCATGCGGCAGCCGTCCCTGGCCGCCGAGGCGCTGGCCGCGCGCCAGGCGGGCGACATGGACCACGCGGTCCTCTTCTTTGGTCAGGACGCCGGTCTGATCGATTCGATCAAGCCGGCCGCACAGGTCGTGACCGACATGGTTCGCGAGGCGCACGAGATCCTATCACGGCGGCTGCCTTCACTCACCCGCCCGCACTAGCGCATCCGTCTTCGCGGCCATGATGAAGTCGTTGCGGTGCAACCCCTTGATCTTGTGCGTCCACCACTCGATCGTGACCCGACCCCACTCGGTGAGAATAGCCGGGTGATGACCCTCGGCTTCAGCGAGTGCGCCGACGGCATTCGTGAACGCCAGGGCCGCCGCGAAGTCCTTCACCTTGAAAACGCGCCGCAGGTGTTTGATCCCATCGCGCTCCACGATCTGCCACTCAGGGACAAGCGGGTGATACTGGGCGACTTCAGCGTCGGTCACCGTCGGTTCGCCGACCCGGCAGGCGGTGCACTTCATCGCCGTCAGCGTACTCATGATCCGGTCCTCCTATGCTGTACGTGATTGACGGCGACGGCCTGCATCGGGCCGCCTTCCCCGTCTCACACTGTACCAACGACGCGGGCATACCGACGAATGCCCGGCATGCGCCTGAATCACGACGCAAGACCGACGTCCGCTCCATCGCTCCGTGAATCCGTTGGCCCCGATGATCTACCTCGTGGTAAGGGGCGTGTCGGCGTTTGCATTCTTTCTTGCCGAAGTCGCGATGGGTGTGTATTTCGTGACCATCATCGGCCTCACCCCGCTTCAGCTCGTGCTTGTCGGCACCGCCCTCGAAGCCACAGTGTTTCTCTTCGAGGTGCCGACTGGGGTGGTTGCCGATGTCTACAGCCGGCGGCTCTCGATCATCCTCGGGATGTTCTTGATGGGCGCCGGGTTCGTCGTGTGGGGGGCCTTTCCGATTTTTGCAGCGGCGCTGCTGGGACAAGCGTTGTGGGGTCTGGGGAGCACGTTCACCAGCGGGGCCGCGGCCGCGTGGATCTCCGACGAAGTGGGAGTGGCGCCCGCGGCGCGGCTCTACGTCCGCGGTTTGCAGGCGGAGCAGGTGGGGGGTCTGGTGGGGATCGCGCTGGGCGCCGTCCTGGGCAGCCTTCGGCTGCCCCTGCCCATCTTGGTGGGTGGGATTCTCTACGTGGTGCTCGGCGCGTTTCTGATCTTCGTGATGCCAGAGCGCGGTTTCGTTCCGCGCCGCCACCAACACCCAGCGACGCGGCCCTCGTTCGTGCGGACGTTGGCAGCGGGCTTCCGGACGGTTCGAGGACAATCGGTGCTCGTCGTCTTGCTCGCTGTTGCCGCCTTGCACGGGATGGCGAGCGAGGCCTTCGACCGTCTCTGGGAGGCCCATTTCTTGAAGAACCTGACCTTCCCCGTGATGGGGCACCTCCAGCCCATCATCTGGATCGGCGCCATCAACGTTGGTGTCCTGCTGTTGAGCGTCGTGGCGGGTGAGGTGGTGCACCGGAGACTCGACGTCACCCGGCCCGGGATCGTGGCCCGTGCCCTCTTGGTGTGCAACGCACTGCTCATGACTGGGATGATTATCTTTGCGGTGGCCCCAGTGTTCGGTCTGGCCCTCGGCGCCTATTGGGTCGCCAATGTGGCCCGCACGGTTCGCCGGCCGCTGTATGATGCTTGGCTCAATCGAGGTCTCGACCCGGCCGTGCGGGCCACCGTGCTGTCGATGGGCGGTCAGGCCGACGCGCTGGGTCAGATCGCCGGTGGTCCTGTGCTGGGCCTCGCCGCCAACGCCTGGTCGATCCGCGCGGCGATCGCCATCGCCGGCAGCATCCTGTGGCCCGCGTTTTGGTTGTACAACCATGCGCTGCGACGCACATCTACCGGCAGGAGCGACTCGGAATCGCAAGGAAGTTGATCCCATTCATTTGCCATGCCGACGGTCTGAGGAGGCGAACCGCGATGTTCGTGCCGGTGAGTCCGCTGGAATTTCGTTCGCGCGCCGAGCGGCTCTACGGCCGCAAGATCGGTGTGATCGACGGGCCAAAGCGATTCACATATGCGGAGTTTGGCGAGCGCTCGCGCCGGCTCGCAACAGCGATCAGGTCGCTCGGCGTCCGTCCGGGCCAGGTCGTATCGTTCATCACGTACAATACGCACCATTTGCTCGAAGCGTACTACGGCGTGCTCCAGGCCGAGGCCATCTTGAATCCCATCAATATCCGATTGAATCCCAAGGAGATCTCCTACATCCTCAACCACGCCGAATGTCAGGTGCTCTTCTTCCACAAGGACTTCGCGCCGATGGTCAATGCGATGCGTGGTGAGCTCACGTCCCTGCGCCACTTCGTGGCGCTCGAGGCCGACGGCGGGCTGCCGTTTCCGGCGCGCGACTATGAAGCGCTCCTGCAAGAATCACTCCCACAAATCCACGATCCGGAGATCGACGAGAACAAACCCGCCGAGCTCTTCTACACCAGCGGCACGACCGGCAAGCCCAAGGGTGTCGTCCTGACGCATCGATCCCTGTACCTGCATGCGCTGTACGCGATCATCTCGCTCAACACCGGCGACAATACGGTGCTGCTGCACGTCGTCCCCATGTTTCACGTCAACGGCTGGGGGTCGCCGCACACTGTCACCGGCACCGGCGGCACACACGTCATGCTGCGAAAGGTCGATCCGCTGGAAATACTACGCCTGGTCCAGCAGGAGCGCGTCACCATCCTGTTTGGCGTGCCCACGATCTTCAACGCGCTGGTCAACCACCCGGAGATCGGCAAGTACGATCTGAGCAGCCTGCGGCACGCGCTGACCGGCGGTGCGCCTGCCTCACCGGTCCTGATCAAGGCAATGGACGAGAAGCTCGGCTGTGAGGCGAGAGTCGGCTATGGCCTGACCGAAACCTCGCCCGTGTTGACGGTCGCCCGCCCAAAGGCGCACCTGTCAGGCGATTCGCTGGAGCAGCAGCGCGAGCGGCGCTCGAAGACCGGGTATGCGATCCTCGGTGTCGACGTCCGGGTTGTTGACGAGAAGGATCGCGACGTCCCTGCCGACGGCAAAACGGTGGGTGAGATCGTGGCCCGCAGCAACGTCGTGATGGACGGATACTTCAAGGACCCAGAGGCGACCGCAGCGGCGATTCGGAACGGATGGTTCCATACCGGCGACATGGCGGTGATCGACGAAGAAGGGTACATCCTCATCGTCGACCGTCTGAAGGACATCATCATCTGCGGCGGCGAGAACATCTCGTCCGTCGAGGTTGAAACCACGCTGTTTGCCCATCCCGCGGTCTTCGAGGTCGCCGTCGTTGCCGTCCCCGATGAACAGTGGGGCGAGGTGCCCAAGGCCCTTGTCGTGTTGAAACCGGGGATGACGGCGACCGATCACGAGCTGATGGCGTTCTGCCGAGAGCGTCTGGCGCACTTCAAGGTGCCAAAGTCGATCGAGTTCTTCGAGGCGTTACCGAAAGGCGGGACGGGGAAGATCCTCAAAGGCGATCTGCGAGAGAAATATTGGGTCGGGTTCGCCAAGCGCGTCCACTGAGCACGTGACCCGTTCGCAATGGCTCGTCACCATCGGCATTCTGCTCGGCATCTTCATGGCCTCCATGGAAGGAACCGTGGTGGCGACGGCCATGCCTACGATCGTCGGCAAGATCGGAGGTCTGGGGTCGTTTTCGTGGGTCTTCACCGGGTACATGCTGGCGTCGACGATCACGCTGCCCATTTACGGTAAGCTGTCCGACATCTACGGACGCCGGCAGATCTATACGATCGCCATGATCTTCTTCTTGATCGCCTCGGTCTTCTGCGGGCTGGCGAGCAGCATGCCGCAGTTGATCGTGTTTCGGGTCATCCAGGGTTTGGGCGCCGGAGGCGTACTGCCGCTGGCCTTTATCATCGTCGGCGCCATGTATACGCTGGAACTCCGCGCGCGCCTGCAGGGTCTCTTTGCGGGCGTGTGGGGCATTTCATCGATCGTCGGCCCGCTGCTCGGCGGTTTCTTGGTCGATCGCGTCTCCTGGCCGTGGGTGTTCTACATCAATCTGATCCCCGGCGCGTTGGCCGTGGCGTTGATCTGGTTCTTCCTCGAGGACGATCCGCGACGCGCCGGAGAGACGGCGCCCACCGTCGACTACCTCGGCGCGGCGGTGCTCTCCGCCGGCGTCGTCACGCTCATGATGGGGTTGTTCGAACTGCACATGCCGGCCGGGCGGGCACTGCTCGCCGTCGCGGGCGCGCTCTTTGTCGCGCTGATCTGGATCGAGCGGCGCGCCGCCGATCCGATCCTGCCCGTGGCGCTCTTCCGCGACCGGTTGTTTGCGGCCGCCTGCGGGCACGGGCTGGGGACCGGCTGGGCGGCGTTTGGCAGCATCGCGTTCGTGCCCCTGTTTGTGCAGGCCGTGCTCGGGACAACCGCCACACAGGCCGGCGCAACGCTCATCCCGCTGATGATCGGGTGGCCGCTGGCCAGTATGACCGGGAGCCGGCTCCTGCTGCGGGTCGGCCACCGTCCCCCGGCTATCGCTGGGATGTGCGCGCTGACGCTTGGCACCATCCTGATGTCCCGGATCACCGCCGACTCTGCACAGAGTTATGTCATGATCAGCCTGGCGCTGATGGGCGTCGGGATGGGGCTCTCGGTCCCGGTGTTCATGATCGCCGTACAGTCCAAGGTCGAGCGCCGCTATCTGGGCGCCGCGACGGCGACGATTCAGTTCAGCCGCAGCATCGGTGGGGCGCTTGGCATCGGGGTGATGGGCGCGGTGCTCGCTACGCGTCTGGCCACCGGGCTCGTGGCTGCGGGCGTCGACCCCTCTGTGGTTTCCATCAACCGCCTGCTCGACCCGCTGGCCCGGGCCGACACCGCACTCACGATCCAGCAGACGTTGAAGGGTGCGCTGACCGATGCCATCCAGGCGGTCTTCGCTGTGGCATTCGTCGGTGCGGCGTTTGGCCTCATGACGGTCGTTCTGGCACCAGGTGGCCGGCTCGCCCGCCTGGCGAGACCTGAAGATCTCACAGGGGCGTCCGAACCCGCGGCCGCCCCGATCGCCGGTGCGAAGTGATGCAGCAGACGCGCTACGACGTCGCAATCATCGGCGCCGGCATCGTGGGGCTGGCTACAGCCCTAAGCTTGGCCGATCGCCCCGGTCT
>CBRGMJ010000047.1:0-7723 GCA_967797525.1 uncultured bacterium
GCTTCGCCTTCGACTTCCTCGGCGATGATCAACATCGGCCGGCCCATCTGCACGATCCGCTCGAGCACGGGCAGCAGGTCCTTGACGGCGCTGATCTTCTTGTCGGTGATCAGAATCAGCACGTCTTCGAGCACGGTTTCCATTTTTTCGGCGTCGGTGATGAAGTACGGGGAGATATAGCCCTTATCGAACATCATCCCCTCGACGACCTCGACGGTCGTCTCGATACCCTTTGACTCCTCAACGGTGATGACGCCGTCCTTGCCGACCTTGTCCATCGCGTCCGCGATCAGCTTGCCGATTCCCGGATCGTTGGCCGAGATGCTGGCGACCTGCTCGATGGCCTCTTTGGTCTCGACCGGCTTCGCCTGCTTGTGGAGCTCGCTGACGACCGTCGCGGTCGCCTTCTCCATCCCGCGCTTGAGCGACATCGGGTTGGCGCCAGCCGATACCATTTTGAAGCCTTCGCGCATCATGGCCTGGGCCAGGATCGTGGCCGTGGTGGTGCCGTCGCCGGCCACGTCCTCGGTCTTCGTCGCCACCTCGCGGACCAGTTGCGCGCCCGCGTTCTCGAACGGATCTTCGAGCTCGACTTCCTTGGCGACCGTGACACCGTCATGCGTGATGGTGGGGGACCCAAACTTCTTTTCGATGACCACATTGCGCCCTTTGGGCCCGAGGGTAATCTTCACCGCTTCGGCGAGTTTGTTGACACCGCGTTCCATCGCCCGCCGGGCGTCTTCATCGTACCTCAGAATTTTCGGCATCTGCGGCTCCTCTAGGCCTTCGCTTTCGCCTTCACCGGTGACATCTCAACGATGCTCAAGATATCGCTCGCGCGAAGGACCAGCAACTCGCCGTCGTCCCCTTTGATCTCGGTACCGGCGTACTTCGCGTAGAGCACGCGATCCCCGGCCTTGACGTCCACGGGACGGCGCTTCGTCCCGTCCTCGTTCCACTCGCCCGGACCCACGGCGACGATCTCGCCGTGCTGCGGCTTCTCCTTGGCCGTGTCGGGCAGCACGATCCCGCCTTTGGTGCGTTCTTCCTCCTCCAGCGGCTTGACGACTACGCGGTCACCCAGTGGCTTAAGCTTCATGAATCCAGTCCCTCCTTGGTATGTACATCGTGTACATCCGGATTATTGGCTTGCGAGGAATTGGCACTCTCGGCTCGAGAGTGCCAGCACCTCCATATTAGGCAACCTCCGGGCGGCAATCAAGCCCCATTTTTCCCCCGCGCCTCACAAGGGCAGATCGGCCGACACAGTGAGGTCCCAGGGGTCCGCCGCCCCCCCGGCCAGGCGGGTCGTCCCACAGGCGGCGATCATCGCGGCGTTGTCGGTGCAGAGCGCCGGCGGGGGAATCCGCACGGGCACGCCCAGAGTCTCGGCTTCGTGAGCCAGCCGCCTCCGAAGGACCGAGTTGGCAGCGACCCCGCCTGCCAAGAGGATGGCCGCGGGATGGTACTCTCGGGCCGCGCGGGCGACCTTGCGGACCAGCGCCTCCGCCACGACCTGCTGCAACGAGGCGGCGAGACCGGCAAGGAACGTCTGATCGGGGTTGGGGTGCGCCGCCAGCACGCGCAGCGCTGCGGTCTTGATCCCGCTGAACGAGAAGTCGTACCCGCGGCCCGCAAATGGAATCGGCAGCGGGGCAAGCGTAGGATCGCCACCCTGGCCGAGGCGGTCGAGTGCCGGCCCTCCGGGGTAGCCCAGACCCATGGCCCGGGCCACTTTGTCGAACGCCTCGCCGGCGGCGTCGTCGCGCGTGCGGCCCAGGATCCTATACGTGTGCGGGGCCTCGACATGGACGAGATCGGTGTGAGCCCCAGAGACGATCAACGCGAGCGACGGCGCCGGGAGCGGCCCGTGATCAATGGTGTTGGCAAACAGGTGGCCCTCCAGGTGATTGACTCCCACGATCGGCAAGCCGCGCACGAACGCGAGCGTCTTGGCCGCGGCCATCCCGACGGCGAGCGCCCCGACCAGCCCGGGACCGCGTGTGACCGCGATCCCGTTCAGGTCCGGCCACGCCACCCCCGCCTGTTCGAGGGCCAGCCCGACGACGGGCAATAGACGCTCGACGTGGCGGCGCGAGGCGAGTTCGGGTACGACACCGCCGTATCGTTGGTGCAACTCGGCCTGCGAGGCCACGATGGTACTGCGGATACGGATGCCGTCCTCAACAATGGCCGCCGCGGTTTCGTCACACGAGGTCTCGATGCCCAGGACCAGCATCACAGGAGAGACGGCGTGACTACGAACCGAACTCGCGGCGCACGGCTTCGAGGCGACCCTGCGAGTCGGCCTCGCGAAGGTTCCCGCTCCACATCACCACGGCGTCTTCTCCGTTGTCGCTGTAATACCGCTTGCGCAGCGCGACGTCACGGAACCCAAACTTGCGATAGAGAGCCAGCGCGACCGCGTTCGAGGGACGCACTTCCAGCGTCATCCAGCGGGCACCACGTTCGAGCGCGCGGTCGATGAGCGCGAGCATCAGTCGTTCGCCGATGCGTTGCCCCCGCCGTCCCCTCTCGACCGCGATCGTCGTCACGTGCGCCTCGTCGAAGATCACCCACATGCCTGCAAACCCTGCGATGCGATCTTCATCGCCGCGCGCAACGATGTAGCAGGCGACCTGGTTCTCCTCCAGCTCGGCGCGATACGCGTCTTTTGGCCAGGGGACCGCAAACGCCTCTTGCTCAATATCCCGCACGCGCGGGATGTCGGCAAGCGACATCGGATCAATTCGGACGCGCGTGATCTGTTTCACGGCTGTCCCTTCGCTGGGTCGAGCGCCACCGGCGCGCGATTCGGCTTCTTGATCCCGCATGGGGGTTCCTCCACCAAGCGCCTACGCCGTAAACTCGGCCGCATCGGGCGCCCGGGCGTAGCGTGGGACCAGCCGGAGCGCATCATCGGACTCGCCCGCGGCGAGACGCGCCCGGCCCAACACCCCCACGACCTCGGCCCGCGGCCACCAGTGCTCGGGCGCCGCGGCCGTCGCGTGCGGCGCGAGCGCCGTAAGGAGCGCGCCGGCGCGGCGCTCGAGCGCATCGCCCGCCAGGAGCACCGGCTCGTCGATAGGCGGCAGCTGCACCGGAAGGTCGGCGGGGCGACTGAGCAGATCGGGCGTGAGACGATGCGCCCCAGCGGCGTCTGCGCGGAACAGGGCGGCGGTCACCTGCTCGCGGCGCGCATCGAGCACCGCCAGCCCGAGGCCGCGGTGTTGAAGCCCCACGGCGATCGCGTCGAGTGTCGACACGGCGACGACCGGCCGCCCGGCGCCGATCGCCCAGGCCATGGCCGTCATCAAGCCGATACGCAGTCCGGTGAATCCCCCAGGACCGATCGAGACCGCGAGCCCCTCGACCGCCTGGCGCGTAAGACCCAATGCGGTCAGCAACTCGTCGATCGCTGGCAGTAGCCACTCGAGGTGACCGCCGGGGACCTGCGCGGCGCGCGCGCCGATCGGCCCTGCCGGTCCGACCACCGCCACGCTGCCGCGCGCGGTCGCGGTCTCGATCCCCAACACCAGCACGGCCCTACCCGCTCACCGCGGCCTCAAGACGGCCGCGCATTGCCGGAGGCATCGTCACGGTGAACACGCGCTCGCTAGCCGTCGAGCCAAACCCACACTCGATCATTGCGTGGTCGTCGGGGAGGACCCACGGGGCGCGATCGGCCCACTCGATGAGGACGATCCCTTCACCATCAAAGAGATCCTCGAGACCGAGCGTGTCGATGTCCTCGCGACGCTCGAGGCGGTAGAGATCCGCGTGAAACACGCGCACGGGGCCGGCGTATTCGCGAATCAGCACGAACGACGGGCTGGCCATGTATCCGGAGGCACCCGCCCCCTGTGCGATGCCACGCGCGAGGGCCGTCTTTCCGGCCCCGAGCGGCCCAATGAGCGCCACGCAGTCGCCGGCGCGAAGCCGGGCGCCGATCCGCCGGCCGAGTGCTTCAGTGGCGTCCTCGGAGTGCGTCTCGACGGTGAGCGCCAGACGTGCGGAGATGCGCGTCACGCGGGGACCGGTGCGGGCCGCCGCGGGTCAGGCTTCAGGCTTGACCCGCACGCGCAGGCCGTCGATGCCGACCACGCGGACGGGCTGGCCTTCTTCGACAGGTCCACCGACGGAGACGGCGGTCCACAGCTCGCCCCCGACGTGCACCTGTCCTTCGGGATCAAGCCGCGAACGCACGACACCCCTCGCCCCCACGAGTTGCTCACCGCCGCTGCTGCGCGGTACCCGTTGGGCGCGGAGGCCCGCCCTGACCGCGAGCAGGAAGAAGCCGGCCAGCAGCACCGCCGTGGTGATGATGAGCCGGAGCGAGATCTGCAACACCGGAATCTGTCGCTCCGTGAGCAGAATCGCGCCGAAGACAAATGCCGCGATACCGCCAACGGTCAGGACGCCGTGCCCCGGCACCTTGATGTCGGCGATGAACAGCAGCACGGCAAAGAGGATCAGCAGCAGCCCGGCAGCGTTCACCTCCAGGATCGCGAACGATGCCAGCCCCAGGATGAGCGCGATGCCGCCGACGACGCCCGGTAGGACCGCCCCGGGATTGTAGAGCTCGACCAAAATGCCGAGCGTACCGACGTTCATGAGGATGAAGCCGATGTTGGGATCGGAGAGCAGCCCCAGAAACCGCTCGGTGACGTCCATCTCACGATCGATGACGCGGGCACGCGCGGTGCGGAGCGTCACCGCCCCGCGCTCGGTCTCGACGGTGCGGCCGTCGACCTTGCGCAGCAAATCGATGAGATCGTTCGCAAGCAGATCGACGACCTTGAGTCTGACCGCGTCCTCTTCGGTGATCGATACGGCCTCGCGGATGGCCTTCTCGCCCCAATCGGCGTTTCGGCCGCGGCGCTTGGCCATCGCACGCAGATTGGCCACCGCATCGTTGGTCACCTTGCGCACCATGGCGTCATCGGGCTTTCCGCCCTCACCACCGACGTTCACGGGCGTGGCCGCTCCCAGGTGCGTGGCGGGCGCCATCGCGGCCACGTGCGCACTGTAGGTGATAAAGACCCCGGCGGACGCTGCGCGCGCGCCGCGCGGGGCGATGTAGACGATCACGGGCACCGAGGCGTTGAGAATGGCCCGGGTGATCTCTTCGGTCGACTTCAACAAGCCGCCGGGCGTGTCGATCTGGATGATGAGGGCCTCGGATCCGGTCGCGTCGCGAATGGCGCGAACGATGAAGCGGGACGTCGACGGTCCAATGACACCATCGACGATGATGCGGTGCACAACCAGCGCGCCGGCGGGTGCCGCGCCGCCATGAACGGTGATGCTGGACGACAGCAGCCCGGCCAGCAATAGGCCGGTCAAGACCCAGGCAGCCCGCAGTGTCCTCTGCCGCATCGGGGTTGTCAGTCGCCGCGGGCCGACGACGCGACGAAGCGTTCGAAGAGCGCGCGGTGGCGCGGGTGATGACCGACCATGCGCTCGGGGTGCCACTGGACGCCGACCACGAATCGATGCTGGCGGCTCTCGATCCCCTCGATGGTCCCATCGGGAGCGCGGGCGGTCACGGTAAACCCCGGCGCGGGCTCGGCCACGGCCTGGTGGTGAAACGTGTTGACGCCGATCGCGCCGTCGCCGACGACATCTGCCAGGCGGCTGCCGCCGTCGACCGCCGCGGAATGCGCAATCTCCCAGGTCTCGAGCCGGCCGTCCTGGTTGTGCACCGCGGGGTCGATCCGGGCCAGAGAGAGGTCCTGCCACAACGTGCCACCGGCGGCGACGTTGACGAGTTGAACACCGCGGCAGATGCACAACATCGGGACGTCATCGTCGAGGGCCGCGCGGGTGAGCGGGAGTTCAAGCGCATCACGCGCATGGTCGATCGTGAGCGTCTGCTCGATCCGCGCGTTGATGGGCTGCCCGTAGTGCCGCGGGTCGACATCCGCCCCACCGGCCAGCAGCAGACCGTCGTAGTGCTCGGGCAGGGGATCACCCGCCGCTACGACCACGGGATCGCCCCCGGCCGCGTATACCGCGTCGGCGTAAAACTTGATCGACCGGGCGAGCCGTGCGGGGAGCTCCCCGTTGAGCGCGCGCCGGACGGTGATCAAGATGCGGGGACGTTCAGGGTGAGACGGCAGGTTGGTCTCCTCCTCCACACGTCGGGCAGGTCCCGTCGCTCTGGCTGCTCACCGTCAACGACTGCGCGTCGAGCCGGGCAGAGCGGATCTTGAAGGTCACGGGCCAATCGCGCTGATGCACCACGGGGTTGATCTGCCGCTCGAGGTCGCGAATCACCGCCGTGGGCAGTGGCCACCCGTTCGCGTGTAGCGTCTCGAAATAGAAGTAGACCTCAGTGGTGCCCGAGACCGCGAAGAATCCCTTCATCCGAAATCTGGTCGACTTTCCTTGGAACATGACCTTCCCGGTGCCCACGAGATACCCGTCGTCGGCCGAAAGCTGGAGATCCTCGATCGCGTTTGCGGCGTTGAAGTACTCCTGGACGCTCTGCAGCAGGACCTTGGCCTGGAAGGAGCTCTCGCGCATGTCTCGCACCTTGATGATCCCGCTGCGCAGCGCTTCCGGGTCGAGGCTTACGCCGACCAGCCGGACGGAGGCCTCGTCCACACGCAGGCCCTGGTTGAGGTGCACCCGCTTCCCCCAAGCCGAGATGCGCGCGTACCCGCCGTCGTACAGATCGGGGATCGCCTCGATTCGGAGTTCTTCGGCCGAACGCATAAACGATCCAAACGCCCGGCGCAGCATGCCCTCATGCGCCGAGGTCGGCAGGGCCATCACGGCCACCAGCACCATTGCGCTTATGACCAATAAGACTCTCACGGCCGCCCCTCTATCCATCTGCCAACCACCCCGCATACGCAAAAACGGCCGGCTGACCGCCAGTATGCCAGAAAACGACGGTCTGATCAGGTCCGAACTGTCCGCGACGGACCATGTCGATCAGACCGGCCATCGCCTTCCCGCTGTACACCGGATCGAGCAGGATGCCCTCCGTTCTCGCCGCCAGGCGGATGGCGTCGAGCGCAGCCGGCGTCGGCACCCCATATCGGTCACCCACATAGTCGTCTGTCACGACGATATCATCCGGGTGCGGGCGCCAGTCAAGCCCCAGGAGCCTCGTGAGGTCCTCGACCAGGCTCTTCACCCGTCCGGTCAGCACGTCCCGGCTGGGCCCGGCGCTCACCCCCACTACCTGGATGCCCGTCTGCGCGATCTTCAATGACGTATAGAGACCCGCTTGTGTTCCACCCGAGGTGCTGGAATGCACCACCGCGTCCGCGCGGATCCCGCGCCCGTTCAACTGGTCGAGCAACTCCAGGCCGGCATTGGCAAACCCGGCCGCCCCCATGGCGGTGGCGGCGCCGCGCGGAATGACATACGGATTTCGCCCTTGACGCCGCAGCTCGCGGGCCACATCGTCCACCACCCCCGCGAGCACGTAGTCGTCGTCGGTGTTCACAATACGGATCTGCGCGCCGAAGATCCCGTCGAGCAGAAAGTTACCCTGGCGCGTTGCGGGCTCTTCGCCGTTGAGCACAATGATCGCTTCGAGACCCAGCCGCCGGGCAGCGGCGGCCGTCACCCGGGCCAGGTTCGATTGGATGGCGCCTGAGGTGAGCACCACGTCGGACCCGCGATCGACGGCCTCGCCCATCAGGTATTCCAGCTTGCGCACCTCGTTGCCGCCAAACGCCAGACCGGTGCTGTCGTCGCGCTTGAT
>CBRGMJ010000048.1:0-7652 GCA_967797525.1 uncultured bacterium
CGACGAGCTGCTGAAGCTCGGACGGGCAAAGGCCCAGACGTCAGGGCTCCATTGGGTGGAGTTCCGGCGAGCGGACATGACAGCGTTGGACTTTCCGAATCGTCATTTCGACGCCGTCGTCTGTGTATTCGGGATCTTCTTTGTCCCGGACATGGAGGCCCAGGTGGCGGAGTTGTGGCGAATGGTGCGGCCGGGTGGCCAGCTGGCGATCACGACATGGGGACTCCGCGTCTTTGCTCCGGCGCATGAGATCTGGTTGGAGGCCGTCCGCCGGGTGCGCCCGGATCTTCATACGGCCGTCCGTCCGTGGGAGCGGATCAAAACGCCGGAAGCCGTCCGCATATTGCTCCAGAATAGTGGCGTCCAGAACGTCGATGTGGTCGCCGAGGACGGTGACCAGCTTCTGCGCACGCCTGAGGACTTCTGGACCATCGTGCTGGGCAGCGGCCTGCGGGGGGTGATCGACCAGATGGGAGCCGACCCGGCTCGCGGAGTCAAGCAAGAGGTGCTCGACTGGCTTACAGCCACCGGTGTCGATCGAGTAGAAACGAATGTCATCTACGCAGTAGCCCGCCGCCGCTAAACCCCGGCAGGCCCTCCGATGTCCAACCGGTCGAAATCAGGCAACTCTCAGGGAGGCGACCGTATGCGAATAGTCACGGCGGCTGCGCTTGCACTGGGCACGGTCCTGGCGCTGGGCGGCATCGCCCAGGCAGGGACGATCAATCGGCGGGAGCACCGCCAGATCCATCGGATCGCGGAGGGCGTGCGGTCGGGCCAGCTCACCCGCCGCGAGACCGCGAGGCTGCTCGCCGAACAGGCGTACATCAGGGCTGAGGAGTATCGGTTCCGCCACAGCGGCAACGGTCTGAGCGCGCGCGAGCGGCTGAGGCTGCAGCACGACCTGAACCGGGCGAGCCGCGACATCTACCGGCAGAGACACGACGCCCAGCACCGATAACCTGAGGTTACGATTGCGATCGCTGTTCTGGGGAGTGCGCCGACCGCCGGGCGGTGCACTCCTCGCACTCGCAGAGATCCAGACGCAGGTTGTTGAAGGTGTAGAGACCGGTGTTGTGCCCGTCCGACCACTCAAAGCGCAGCGCGTAGTTTCCAACTTTCGAGACGCTCAGCGCTTTGATGTTTGGTCGGATGTCTTTGAGCGTCAGCTGCGCCGGCCGGTACCTCCACTCGCCCACGCAGCCGGCGCACGGGCAGTTGAGGCGCAGGCTGCTCCACGTGTAGATGCTCTGATGTCCATCAGACCACCTGACGCGAAACGTCGTGTCGGCGACGTTGCTCATCTCGACCGGAGTGGGCATCTTGGGACTCATCCATCGTCACCTCAGCGCTGATCCTTCGGGCAGTAGAACGACGGCCGGCCGCCAACCTTTCCCGACATGATGGCGCGCCCACAGCGGGGGCACGGCTGACCACCCCGGCCGTAGACGGCGAGTCGAAAGCGGCCCTTACGGCCGTCGGCGTCGATGAACTCCGGCTCGCCGCCGACGCGGATCCCCCGCTGCAGGACGATGCGGGTGGACCGGTAGAGGCGCCGCCACTCGTCGTCGCGCAGGCTCTTGGCCTTGCGGTCCGGCCGCACACCCGCGGCGAAGAGGATCTCCAGGGCCCACAGGTTGCCGATCCCGGCCAGCCGGGTCTGATCAGTCAGCAGGTTGCGGACTGCGCCCCGGCCGTCCAACACACGGCGAAACCGCGCAGCGGTCAGCGCGGGATCGAGGGGATCGGGACCCAGCGATGCAAGATACTCCACATCCGCGAGTGTGGCGCTTGGGAACAGGTTAAGGTTGCTGAGCTGTAGGTCTCTAAACTCGATCACCTTACCGTCGCTCAGCGCCACGACCAGCGCGGTGGCTGCGTCGTTGATTGGGCGGTCCAGGGCCAGGATCGTGCCCCACAGTGAAAAGTGAAAGGTCATCGTCCATGTCCGGCCGAGGTCGAACAGCAGCGCCTTCCCCCGCCGGCTGATCTCTGTACACGTGCATCCTTTGAGGATCCGCTCCGCGTCGCGCGGCGCGTGCGACCGGAACACCTGCGGGCGGCGGACGTCGATGCCGTGGATGCGCCGCCCAACCACGTGCGGGGCGAGCGTGCGGCGGGCGGTCTCGACTTCTGGAAGCTCCGGCATGCCTACGCGGTCGCCGACTCGCCTCGACGCCTGAGCACCAGGCGCACGGGCACCCCGGGCAGATCGAACTTGCCTCGGATCGCGTTTTCGAGGTAGCGACGATAGTCCGCGGGCATCCGTTTCGGCTCGTTGACAAAGAGGACAAATGTCGGTGGTCGTGTCTCCGGCTGCGTCGCGTAGTAGATTCTCAACCGGCGCCCGTTGCGATCGGTCGGAGGCTCGTGTTTGGCCACGGCATCGCCGAGGACGCGGTTGAGCGGTCCGGTGCCGATGCGCCCCTGGTGGGCGTCTGCCACGCGGTCGACCGCCTCCAGCAGGGACGCAATCCCCCACCCGGCCGTCGCCGAGGTCGCCAGAACCGGCGCGTATGAGATGAAGCGTAGGGCGTGCACGATGGAGCGTTTGCGCCGCAGGTCGATCTCCGGGGACTGCGCCACACGATCCCACTTGTTGACGGCGATGACGACCCCACGGCCGGCGTCGGCAATCTCCCGCGCGATCCGCTGATCCTGATCGCCGACGGGGCTCGTCGCGTCGAGCACGACCACGGCCACATCCGCCCGTTCGATCGCGTTGCGGGCCCGGGCCGCGCTGTACACTTCGATCGGCTCGTCAACGCGGGCCCGGCGGCGCAGCCCGGCGGTGTCAATCAGGACGTAGCGGCGTCCGGCGCGTTCGAAGGATTCGTCCACGGCATCGCGCGTCGTTCCCGGCGCCGCGTCGACCACCACGCGAGGCTCGCCCAGGATCGCGTTGACCAGCGACGATTTCCCCACGTTGGGGCGGCCGACGAGCGCCACGGCCACTGCGGACGGCGCGGAGACGCCGCCTTCCTCGACCGCCGGTTCGGGGAGCATGGCCACGATGGCGTCGAGCAGATCACCGCTGCCCCGGCCGTGCAGGGCCGACACCGGGATGGGATCGCCGAACCCGAGGGCGTAGAACTCGTGCGCCGACGGTTCGAGCGCCTCGCCGTCGACCTTGTTGGCGGCGATCAGCACCGGCGCGCGCGCCCGGCGCACGACGTCGGCAATGGCCCGATCTTCAGGCACGATGCCGGCGCGGGCATCGACGACGAAGAGGATGACGTCGGCTTCGGCGATGGCGCGTTCCACCTGGTCGCGCACCTGCCCGGCAATCCCGCCGGCCGTTCCTGAGACCAACCCGCCTGTGTCCACCACGGTGAAGGATCGGCCGCGCCACTCCGCCGAGGCGTAGAGGCGATCACGGGTCAAACCAGGCACGTCGTCGACGATCGACAGACGCTGCCGGATCAGACGGTTGAACAGGGCGGACTTGCCGACGTTAGGGCGGCCGACGACAACGACGACCGGTTGTGTCACGATGCGGCGGCGGCGCGCTCCTCCGTCCCGGCTCCGATCTCCTGGAGCCGGCGGATGACTTCGGCGATGATCCACTCGGGCGTCGAGGCGCCCGACATCACGCCGACGCGCTTCACGCCGGCAAACAAGGCGGGGTCGAGTTCTGCCGCGACTTCAATGTGATGGGTAGGCAGGTTGCTGGACCGGCCGATTTCAGCCAGCCGCGTCGTATTGCTGCTGTGGTGCCCGCCGACCACGACGAGCGTGTCGACCTCGTTGACCAGACGGTCGGCTTCTTCTTGCCGCACGGTGATGGCGGGACACAGCGTGTTGACCACCTTGAGCTCTTTGGTACGGAGCGCGAGGTCCCCCACGATCTCGCGGAAGTTCTCCATTGATTGGGTCGTCTGTGACATGACGCCGATCTTGCCGCGCAGTTTCACGGCCCGCGCTTCGTCGCGCGTGTGGACGATCGTCACCCGGTCGCCAAGGGCCTCTTTGAGGGTCACCATTTCAGGGTGACCATGGTCGCCGACAACGATCACATGGTAGCCTTCCTCGACGAGTTTGAAGGCCAGCGAATGGGCACGGATGACGACGGGACACGTGGTGTCGACGATACGCATGCCCTTCGCCCGCGCGGCTTCCAGCACCGCGTGTTCAACACCATAAGCAGACACTACAAATGCGTCGCCCCCCAGGTCGTCAAGCGCCTCCGCCACACCGACCCCTGCTTCACTGAGCCGGCTGACGACCTGGGGATTATGGATCAGCGGGCCCCAGGTCTGCGCCTTCCCACCGGTCTGGGTACCGGTGACCTCGGACATCTCGACGGCACGGCGAACGCCGCCGCAGAAGCCCTGATGTTTGGCGAGCACGATCTCCACACGCCACCTCACGCAGACCTGACTCCCTGACAGGATATCAAAGGCTCTCAGGCCCGGCAACGCCATCCCCTAGACGCCCAACAACCATGCTAGGCTGGCAGCGGTGACTGCTGTGACGACATCCTCGCGAACCGAGATGGCCCGGACGCTGGCCGGCGGGGTCGACGTGCTCGTGATCGGCGGCGGCATCACGGGCGCCGGCGTGGCGCTCGATGCGGCCAGCCGAGGATATCGGGTGGGGCTGGTCGAGCGCGCCGACTACGCCTGCGGCACCAGCAGCCGGTCCACCAAGCTCATCCACGGCGGCATCCGCTACCTGCCCCAGGGCCATATTGGGCTCGTCCGCGATGCGTTGCGCGAGCGCACGCTCTTGTTGCGGCTGGCGCCACACGTGGCGCGGCCGCTGCCGTTTGTGGTTCCGCTCTATGCTTCGACGCGGCGGCCGCTGGGGTTGCGCCTGCCCGCCGTCGCACGGCCCTTCACGCCGCTCGGCGTGCGCCTTGGTCTGCTGGCGTACGACCTGTTCGCCGGCGACCCGGCGTTGCGGCATCGCGTCGTTGCGCGCGAGACGCTCGAGCAGGAGGTGCCCGACCTGCGCACCGACGGGCTGCGCACCGCCTTCGTCTACTACGATGCCCGCACGGATGACGTGCGTTTGACGCACTCCGTGCTGGCGACGGCGCGGGCGCGCGGAGCTGTGACGCTCAACTATGCGGCGGTCACTGGGCTCGTACGGGCGGGTGACCGGATCACCGGCGCCCGCGTTGAAGATCGGCTCGGCGGTCCGGGATTCGAGGTCCCGGCACGGTTCGTCGTGAACGCAACCGGGATCTGGGCTGAGGATGTCGCCTCGATGGGTGGCCGGCCCGCTTTTCAGATCCGCCACAGCAAAGGTGTGCACCTCGTGTTGCGCCCCGGAGTAGTGCGTGGGGCGATGGCGATCGTCATCCCGGAAACTGATGACGGCCGTCTGGCCTTCATCGTGCCCTGGGCCGACCGGTGGGTGCTGGGCACGACGGATGAGTCGTACGCGGACAACCTCGATGCGGTGGCTGCGACCGCGGCCGACGTCGCGTACCTGCTGGGTCATGCCAACCGGTACCTGACCCGGCCGTTGCGCGTGGCGGACATCACCGGGACGTACGCTGGGGTGAGACCGCTCGTCGCCGCCGCGGCCGGCTCGACGGCCGGTCTCTCGCGCGACCATCATTTGAGCATCTCGCCGGGCGGGCTGGTAACGATCACCGGAGGCAAGCTCACGACGTACCGCAAGATGGCCGAGGACACGGTCGATGCCATCGTGGCCCGTGACGGCGGCGGCCGTCCCGGCCGTACGGCAGAGATCCCGCTGGCCGGCAGCGCCGGTCTTGCTGGGGCGGACGCGGCGTTGGGAGCCGTGTCCCTGGCTCCCGATCAGCGGAGGCACCTGCTGGAGACCTACGGGGGCGCGGCGGCAGAGATCGCGGCACTCATCGCGGGCGACCCCGCCCTGGCACGCCGGCTGATCGACACGGCGCCCGTCACCGCGGCGGAGGTCGTGTACGCCTGTCGCGCCGAGCAGGCGGCGACGCTGGCCGACTGTCTCTACCTGCGCACTCATCTGGCGGTCCTCGACGCCGGGGCGGCCGACCGGGCCGCGGACACCGTCAACGCCCTCATGGGCCTTCAGTTGGGTTGGGACACCGCTGCACTGGCGACGCAGCGCGGACGTTACGACGCGATGCGGGCGCGGGAACCGGCGCTCAGCTACAGGGCGGAGGCAGCAGGAGATCGCGTTGGGCGAGCACGGCCCGCAGGCGGTCGGGATAGTTCGAGATGATGCCGTCGACGCCGGTGTCCACGAGGCGCGCCAGATCGCCGGGGTCATCGACGGTCCACGTCTCGACCCGCAGACCGGCCGCATGGGCGGTCGCCACCCCCTCGGCCCTGACGTGGGCCCACTGCGGATGCAGGATCTCTGCCCCGGCATCGCGGGCCAGCCGAACAGGGTCGATTGGTCGGGCGCTATACAGCACCGCCGTCGGCACATCGGGGGCGAGCGCTTCCAGGTCCAGCAGGACGGGATGATCGAACGATGAGACCGTCACGGCGGGGTGCCGCGCATTTCGTACCTCGGTCACCACCCTGTCCGCGATCTCGCGGTAGTAGACGGGGCCGTTCTTGATCTCGATGACCACCCTGACGCGGCGTAGGGCGTCGAGCGCTTCCGCAAGCGCCGGGATCCGCTCCCCCGCAAAGGCGTCGCCAAACCACCGCCCGGCGTCGAGCCGCCGCAGGGCCGCAAAGGACAGATCGCCGACCAGCCCCGACCCGCTGGCGGTGCGGCCCAGCATGAAGTCGTGAATCACGACGACTTCGCCGTCGGCCGAGAGGTGCACGTCGAGTTCGACGGCGTCGACGCCGATGGCGAGCGCGCGGCGATACGCGGCCAGTGTGTTTTCGGGCGCCTCCGCGGACGCCCCGCGGTGGGCGACGATCTGGGGCCGCCGCGCCATCAAGACGACGGCTCCGGGAGCACCTGGTCGAGCCGGTCGATGATAAAGTCAGGCATCGGGCGCGCCGAGGCCGCCTGATCCGCGTGCGTGACCCCGGTGAGCACGAGCGCGGTCGCCATCCCTGAGGCGATGCCCATCGCGACATCGGTTTCCGGCCGATCGCCTGTGATCAAACACTCGCTGGGTGCCACACCCAGGCGCTCGGTGAGCAGACGGCCCATGATGACCGAGGGCTTCCCGACTACCTCTTCCACCTGGTGCTTTGTGCACGCCTCGACGGCCGCGATGATGGCGGCGCAGTCGGGGAGACCGCCGTCGGGCGTCGGGCAGTAGGCGTCGCGGTTGGTGGCGATGAACCTCGCCCCCGCGCGGATGGCGTCGAACGCGATCTGCAACTTCTGGTAGGTGAAGGTGCGGTCGAAACAGGCCACAACAACGTCGATCGTGTCGACCTGTTCCGTGAGCGTAAACCCCGCATCACGAAGTTCCGCCTGAATAGACGGCTCTCCAATCACGAACAGACTAGCACCCGGCATCGTACGAAGCAGATACTGGATCAGAACATGTGAGGAGTTGATGATATCCTCTGGTGTGGCCGCAACGCCGAGCCGGGTGAGCTTGTCGGCATAGTCGGCGCGCGTTCGCAACGGGTTGTTCGAGATGAAGACGATGGGCCGGCCTGCCGAGCGTAGCGTGTCGATAGTGCGCCGTGCGGACGGCAGCAGCGCATCGCCGAGATAGATCGTCCCGTCCAGATCGAAGGCATAGCCCGCGTAGAGCCGCTGCGGCCGCCGCACGC
>CBRGMJ010000049.1:0-7556 GCA_967797525.1 uncultured bacterium
GTTCCGCGGCGGGCTTGGGCAACAGATACAGTTCCGGTTGGTGGGGACACGTCCGATGATCGCATCGGTGCGGCCCGACAAGGTTCGGTTTCCCGCTCCCGGCGTCCTGGGTGGGCGGCCTGGGCTGGCCGGCCGATTCACGATCAACGGCGAGGATGTGCCGGTGAGACCGCATACCCTGAAGCCGGGTGACATCGTGACGCTCCGTCTTCCGGGCGGCGGGGGGTACGGCAAGCCGAAGGGGCGTCCCCGAGCCGACATCCTGAGAGATATCAACGAAGGCTACGTCTCGCCGGCCGCAGCGCGCCGGGACTACGGCGTGTCGACCGTTCGGACCTCGGCCAAGACCAAAAAGGGGGAAAGACGATGAAGCGTTTGATCTGGGTCGTCGCATCGCTCCTGATCCTCGCCCTCGTGCCGCTGGTGAGCGCGCAGCGTCTGCCGGTGGGGCGAGTCACGATCGCCCAGCCGGCGGAGTTTCAGTACATGGATCCGCAGCGGACGTTTCTCTCGTCCGAGGTCAGCATGCAGATGTCGATCTTCGACAGTCTGATTCGCCGCGGTCCTGACATGGGGCTCATCCCGGCGCTCGCCACGGAGTGGAAGCCCGTCGGCCCGACGGAGTGGGTGCTCACCCTGCGTCAAGGGGTGAAGTTCCATAATGGCGAGTCCTTCGATGCCGAGGTCGTCCGCTGGAACGTCGAGCGCATCACGCGGCCGGGTTTTCAGGATTTTGCGTTCATGTCCCCTGTGGCCAAGGCCGAGGTCGTCAGCAAGTACGTGGTCAAGATCATCACGAAGGCTGCCTACCCCACGTTCCCCTCGTTGATGACGCAGTTCTTTATCGTGCCACCGAACTACATGACCCAGGTCGGCCCCGAGGGCTTTACACGCAAGCCGATCGGCAGCGGGCCGTACAAGTTCGTTGAATGGGTCAAGGGCTCGCATCTGATCATGGAAGCCAACGCCGACTACTGGGGCGGTCCTCCCGCCATCCGCGCGATTATCTGGCGGATCCTGCCGGAATCGTCCACGCGGGTGGCCGGGTTGCGGGCGGGCGAACTCGACATCGTGCCGCAGCTGCCGCCCGAACTCATTCAGACCATCGATGCGGAAGCCACCTTGAAGGCCCTGGCCGTGCGCAGCATTCGCACGCCGTTCCTGCGGTTCTTCCCCGACAGCCCCCAGGGAGGAGGGAGGCCGCTGGCGGATCGCCGGGTGCGCCAGGCGATCAACCACGCGATCAACGTCGACGCCATTATCAGAGGCCTCCTGTCCGGGCAGGCAACCCGTACCGCGTCCCTGATGACGCCGGACATCTTTGCTTTCGATCCCGCGCCGAAACCCTATCCCTTTGACCAGGAGCGGGCCCGCGCGTTGCTGCGCGAGGCTGGGTTCCCGAACGGGTTTGAGATGAACTTCGAGACGTGGTCGAGCGGCCCGGCCCCCAAACCCGTCGAAGTGGCCCAGGCCGTGGCGGCCGATCTCGAGAAGGTGGGCGTCCGGCTCCGAGTGCGAGCCCTTGAACTGGGTACGGCGCTCAACATGCAGGTGCAGAAGCAACTGGCGCCATTCCACCTCTGGAGCTGGGGTGGCGCAAACCTCGACTGCGATGACAAGTTCTGGGGGGTCTTCCACCCCCAGTCGTCGTCGACGTTTCTCACCACGCCCGACATCGTGAAGCTCATCGATGAGGAGCGGTCGACTGTCGACGCGCGACGGCGCCGCGAGATCTGCGCGCGGCTGCAGCGCCTCGTCCCGGAGGAGGCCCTGATCGTCCCGCTCTACGCGCAACACGACATCTACGGGATCAATACGCGGGTGGACTGGAAGCCTCGCTCCGACGAGCGGATCCTGCCCTGGGAGATTAGCCTGCGATCCCGGTGACCGTCACCGCGATCGCACTCTGATGACCGCCTATCTGATCCGACGGCTCGGGAGCACGCTGTTTGCCGTCTGGGCGATCGCCACGCTGGTGTTCTTGCTGGTGCGCGTGACGGGCGATCCAGCCGTGCTCCTGCTGTCGGAACAGTATACGACCGCGGATCTCGTGCGCGTGCGCCATCGTCTCGGCCTGGATCAACCGCTGGCCGTGCAATATGCGCGGTTCATGGCCGGGGTGCCGAGGTTGGATTTCGGTCGGTCGTATCGCTTTGATCAACCGGCGCGCGAGCTGGTCGTGGAGCGGTTCCCGGCCACGCTCATGCTCGCCGTCGCGGCCCTTGGGATCGCCCTGCTGGCCTCGATACCCCTCGGGGTGCTGTCCGCGGCGCGCCGGAATTCGGCATTCGATGTGGGCGTGTCGTTCTTCTCCTTTCTTGGCTTCGCGATCCCCACCTTTTGGCTGGGCACGATGCTGCTGATCCTGTTTGGGGTCGTGTTGCGATGGCTGCCGACGTCGGGCTTCGGCTCGTGGCGGCATCTGGTGCTGCCCGCGGTCACGCTTGCGACCTGGCCGACCGGGCAATTCACGCGGATCCTGCGATCGGAGATGATCACGGCACTCACCGAGGACTACGTGCGCACCGCGCGCGCAAAGGGCCTCCCGGGCCGGAGGATCCTATTGGTGCACACCCTGCGCAATGCGGCCCTGACGTTTATCACCCTCGTGGGCCTAGTCTTCGGCGCCCTGCTGGGTGGCGCGGTCGTGACGGAGACGATCTTCGGGTGGCCGGGCTTGGGTCGTCTGGTCATTCAGGCCACGGTGAGCAGAGACTATCCCGTGGTCCAGACCGTGGTGATCTTGCTGGCCCTGGTGTTTGTGGGGATCAACCTTATCGTCGATCTCGCCTATGCCTTCCTCGACCCTCGCATCCGGCTGGCGTAGACTCCACCCGAACCCACGTGCCATTATCGGGGGTCTGATGTGCGGGGCAGCGGTGGTCTGTGCGCTGCTGGCGCCGGCGATCGCTCCGCACCCTCCCGCGGCCCAGGACCTGGTCGGCCGCCTCAAAGCGCCGGGATGGCACGGCGACGGCGGCCGCGTCCACCTCCTGGGCACCGACCAGTTGGGCCGCGACGTGCTGAGCCGCATCTTGTTCGGCGCCCGGACATCGCTTGGCATCGCGACGCTTGCCGCGGTGTTGTCCGCCGCGGTCGGCGTCGTGGCAGGGATCCTCGGCGGATACTTTGGGGGTGTTCCAGACCTGATCGCCGCACGCCTGGTGGACATGACCCTGGCGTTTCCCACCTTGCTGCTGGCGATCGCGCTGATCGCGGTGCTGCGCCCGAGCGTGGGATCCGTGATCGTCGTGCTGGCGATCACCGGGTGGGTGACGTATGCGCGGCTCATCCGGGCCCAAGTGCTGGCACTGCGAGAGCGCGAGTTCATCGTGGCCGTCCATGCCCTCGGGGGCGACGACACGCGGGTGATCGTGCGGCACCTGTTTCCCAATTTGGTCCCCATCCTGCTGGCCGTCGCGACGATCCAACTTGCGCAGTTCATCCTGGCCGAGTCGGCGCTGTCGTTCTTGGGCCTCGGGGTGCCCCCGACCGTCCCGAGTTGGGGTGGCATGATCAACGAGGGGCGCGACTACATCTGGAATGCCTGGTGGATCGAGACGTTCCCGGGTCTTGCGATCGTGCTGATCGTCTCGGGTGTGGGGCTCCTGGGCGACTGGCTCCGCGACCGCGCTGACCCGCGGCTGCGGTTGTAGACCTGACGAGCACAAGGGAGGATCTTCATGGTGGTTGTTGCAGGTAAGACGTTTGGTCCACGCCAACGTGGAGTGGCCTGGCTACCGGTGACGACGATGGCCACGGGACATCTGTTGCAGGTGGCGGTCCACGTCCGTACAAGCGACGCCCCGGCGCCGGTCGTGGCGCTGGTCGCGACGCATCACGGAGACGAGGTGTTTGCACTCGAGACACTGCGCGCGGTCGCCCGCGAGCTCGATACCGCGGAGATACGGGGGACGATCCTGCTTATCCCCGTCGCCAACCCGGTGGCGTTTGAGGCCGGGACCCGCCATACCCCGCTGGACATGATGAATCTGAACCGAGTGTTCCCTGGCCGACGCGACGGGTGGTTCACCGAGTCCCTCGCTGCGGTGCTGTCGGAGGCGCTGTTTGCGCGGCTCGATCTCTTGCTTGACTATCACTCCGGCGCGGACGCCACGGAAGTGGACTACGCGTACACGCGGCCGCAGACGAGCGAACTCACGAAGCGCATTCATGCCCTGGCCCTTCTGACTGGCGCACGGGTGTTGTGGGAGACGCCGCTGCCCGGGGGGACGCTGCCTGGGGAGGCCGAACGTCGCGGCATCCCCTGGTGTGTCTTCGAATCCGGCGGGTCGCCGGCCTTCGGCACAGAGCGTCTGACCCGCACCGTCCAGCACACCCTGAATGTGCTGCGCCACGCCGGGGCGGTGGCGGGCTCCCCAATGCCGTCGCAGGCCGAGGTGCTGGTGCGACAGGGGACCGCCGTGCGGCCCACACGGGGTGGCTTCTTCGTGCCGGACATCGGGAGCGAGGTCCTTGGTCGTCCTGTGGCGCAGGGTACGGTGCTCGGCCGCGTGGTGTCTCCGTACACGTTCGAGGTGCTAGAAACCGTCCGGGCGCCGTACGAGCCCAGTTACGTGATGATGGCCCGCACCCGCCCGTCGCGCGTGCAGCCGGGCGACTACGCGTTTCTGTTCGGGGACGGGGCCACGGCCGAGCGCCTGTAGCCCACGCGTCGGCCTCCTCACTCGTCCAGCGTCTGTGCCTCAATCGTGCCGGAGTCACCATAGCCCCTGGCGCGCGGTGAGGAGGATTCGTTCGGCCGGCGAGGGAATGGCGCAGGACACATGCCCGACACGTTTCGTCTTGGAATCGATATCGGCGGTACGTTTACGGATGCGGTCCTGATCAACGAGCAGTCGGGCGAGATCCGCGTCCTGAAAGTCCTCTCGACCCCCGACGCACCGTGGCAGGCCGTGGTCGCGTCCCTCCACCGGATCACCGCCGATCAGGGTATCGCGCCGTCCTCCATTCGGTATTTCGTCCACGGCACGACCCTGTCGACGAATACCGTGATCGAGCGAACGGGCGCCCGCACCGGGCTGCTCGTCACGGAGGGCTTCAGGGATGTCCTTGAGATCGGGCGCATGCGGGTGCCGGATTTCTACGACCTCTTCACCGTTCCCACACGGCCGCTGGTCGAGCGCGCCGATGTCGTCGAGGTTCCCGAGCGCATGCTGGCCGGTGGACGCGTGCGGCGGGCCATCGATCCGAGCGATGTCGCCGGCCGGGCCGGCGGGCTCGTCAACGACGGTGTACAGGCGATCGCGGTCTGCTTTTTGCACGCGTACACGCACGATCAACACGAACGCATGGCGGGAGACGTCATACGCCGAGAGTTCCCGTCCATGTACATGGCGCTCTCCAGTGAGGTGTGGCCCGAGCTCAGAGAGTACGAGCGCGCGGTCGTTACTGTGATCGACGCGTATGTCGGTCCGCGCATGGCCGAGTACTTCACAGAGGTGGAACGGCTCCTGCGCCGGGAGGGCGTCGTCGCCCCGATTCTGGTGACACGCTCCAACGGCGGCATCATGAGTGCCGGCACCGCGGGGCGCTCCGCCGCGCAGACCCTCTTGTCCGGTCCGGCCTCAGGCGTGATGGGCGCGTCATACATCGCACACGCGGCGGGGTTCTCCAAGGTCATCGCCCTCGATATCGGCGGCACCAGCGCCGATATCGGCATCATCGACGACGCGCCGCTGGTGAGCACTGAAAGTCGGGTGGGTGATTTCCCCATTGTGATCCCGGCCGTCGATGTGACGTCGATCGGGGCCGGCGGGGGATCGATCGCCTGGTGCGATCCGAGCGGCGTCCTCAAGGTCGGGCCGCGGAGCGCCGGCGCGCGGCCGGGTCCGGCATGCCTGGGCCGCGGCGGGATGGAACCGACGGTGACCGATGCATACGTTCACCTCGGCATTATCCATCCCGAGCGATTTCTCGGCGGCCAGCTGCTGCTGCGGCCGGAGCTCAGCGTGGAGGCCCTGAGCCGCCTGGCCGAGCAATTGGGCACGTCGAGCCTGGAGACCGCCGAGGCGATACTCAACGTGGCCACGGCGAGCATGTACGCTGACTTCATCCCGCTGGCCGCCAAGCGCGGCATCGAGCCCAGCGACTACGCCTTGCTGGCGTACGGCGGCGCCGGACCCACGCACGGGTGTTTGTTCGCCGAGGAAACGGGGGTGAGGCGCATCATCGTGCCGCCCTCGCCCGGCACGCTCTGCGCGCTCGGCGCGCTGACGATGGACGTCAAGTCCGACTACGTGCGCAGTCTCCTGCGCCCGATCGAGGAGTTGACGGCCGAGGACCTATCCGGCGTCTACGCGCAGCTCGAGCGCGCCGCCACGGCGTGGCTGCGCGAGGAGGCCATTCCGGTCGATGGCGTCGAGCTGCGGCGGTCCGCGGAGATGCGCTACGTCGGGCAAGGATTCGAGATCAACGTCCCCTGGCCGGCCGATGCGCCGGCCGGCGACGGGCCGCGCGCCCTGGCGGAGGCGTTTCACGATCGCCACCAGACGCTGTTCCGGCACAGCGACCGAAAGGCCATGGTCGAGATCCAATCGGTGCGCGTCTCAATCGTCGGGCGCACGCCCAAGCCGCCGCGCCCGCGGGTCGGTGCAGCCGAGCGCACGAAGCCGGCCGGCGAGGTGCGGCGGGTGTTCTCCCGCGGGGGGTTCCTGGAGTGCGCGGTCTACGACCGGCGATCGATCGTGCCAGGAAGCCGCCTGCCGGGTCCCTGCATCATCGAGCAGTACGATTCGACCACGTTTGTGACCCCGGGCTTCGACGTTCGATGCGACGAGTTCGCCAACCTGATTCTGGAACACGCCTGATGGCGGCGCAGACGCGGGCCGGACAGCGCCTGGATCTCGATGTGTATGCCAGCCGTTTTCAGGCGATCTCCGAAGAGATGGCCTATGTCATCCAGCGCACCGGATTCACCGTCTACGTCAAGGAATCGCTGGATTTCGGGGCGTCGCTCGTCACCACCGATGGCGAGACCGTGTCATTCTCTCAGCGCCTGGGTGTGCCGGTCCTGCAGCGGTCGATGCGGATCGCGCTCGACGCCTGCGCCCCGTATGACGAAGGCGACGTCGTGATCGCCAACGACCCCGCCTCCTCCGGGGGATTGGCGACGCACCTGCCCGACGTGCACGTGCTCAAGCCCGTGTTCTGGCGCGACGAGCTCCTGTGCTTTCTGTGCTGCTTCATTCACGCGACGGATGTGGGCGGCCGCGTGGCCGGCAGCGTCTCGCCTCGCAACAATGAGATCTATCAGGAAGGCCTGCGTCTCCCCCCCATCAAGCTCTATCGCCGGGGCGTGCTCAACGAGGACGCGCTCAAGATCTACCTGCTGAACTGTCGCATCCCTGAGCAGAACTGGGGCGATCTCAAAGCGCTGCTGGCGGCGATGAACACCGCCGAGGAGCGGCTGCACCGCATGGTCGACCGGTTCGGCGTCGACGTGGTGCGAGGCGCGATGCGGGAGGTCCTCACCTACGCCGAGGAGTCGGCGCGCCGTGCGATCGATGCGATTCCCCCGGGGACCTATCGATTTG
>CBRGMJ010000050.1:0-7540 GCA_967797525.1 uncultured bacterium
ACATCATGGCCAAGCTGCTGGAAACGTACGGTGAAGACCTGGTGTACAAAGGCGGCCTGCAGGTCTACACGACCATCGACATCCGCATGCAGGCCATTGCCGACCGGGTGGTCAAGACCGGTATCGAGCGTGCCAAGCGGCGCAAACTCAACGCGTCGCAGGGCGCGCTCGTCGCGCTCGAACCCGGCACCGGCATGATCCGCGCGATGATCGGCGGCGTGGACTTTGCATCGAGCCAGTTCAACCGCGCCTGGCAGGCGCGCCGGCAGCCGGGATCCGCATTCAAGGTGTTCGTGTACACGACGGCGATCGCCCGAGGGATCCCGCCGACGCGCATCATCGACGATTCGAAGATAACGTACGGCATCCCCGGCGCGAAGGACTGGACGCCCAAGAACTACGACGGCACCTTTTCCGGCCCGATAACGCTGCGGCGCGCGTTGGAGCGCTCGATCAACGTGGCGGCCGCGAAGATGATCTTCGAGCTGGGACCGCAGCGCGTGGTCGAGACCGCGCGGACGATGGGCATCGAGAGCCCGCTCCAACCGGTCTTGTCGCTGGCGCTGGGCTCGGCGGACGTGACCCCACTGGAGATGGCGCGCGCGTTTGCGACGCTTGCCAACGGCGGGCTGCGCACCACGCCGCTCGCGATTCTCAAGGTGACCGATTCGAAGGGCAAGGTGCTCGAAGAGCACCGGCCCAGGCGCGAGGTGGCCGTGGCGCCCGAAGTCGCCTACGTGATGACCGATCTGCTCAAAGGCGTGATTCAAAACGGGACGGGGCGGGCCGCCGAGATCGGGCGGCCGGCAGCCGGCAAGACCGGGACGACCGACGACTACCGCAACGCCTGGTTCATCGGTTACACGCCGAATCTCGTCACCGCCGCCTGGGTGGGCAACGACGACAACAGCCCGATGAACAGGGTCGTCGGGGGCATGATCCCAGCTGAAATGTGGGCGGCGTTCATGAAACCCGCGACCGCGCCGCTCCCCGCGGGTGACTGGAGCCCGCCGGAGGGCGTGATCATCACCACAGTGTGTGCCGGCACCTGGAAGCTGGCGGCGCCCGACTGCCCCGATCCGAGGCGTGAGGTGTTCACCCGTGAGTCGGCGCCGCAGCCAGGCGACTCCGGTGCGGCGCCCGATCAGCCCAACGCCTCGTCCGTCGCCTCGCCCGTCGCGGTCGTGCCGCTGACAATCAAGCGGCCTTCGAACGGCGCACGCCTGGCGCCGCCCTTCAGGATCGAGGGGAACAGCGCGTCGGGCGCCATGGTCACGATCGTGATCGTGGCGCAGGGCGCCGGGGGAGGGGCCCATGCGGCAGAGGTCGCGATGCAGACGGCATCCAGCGGCGACTTTTCGTACGAGTTCCGCCCGCCGACCCGCATGCCGGGAGCGCGCTACGTCATCACCGTGTCGTCGCTGGGGCTCAATGGGGGGCGGGCGTCGCGGGTGGTCACGGTCACAGCGCCCGGTGAAGCGTCCGGCCGCTAGTGCGAACTAGTGCTAAGATGAAGGGGAGCCAATAGACAGCAACATGCCGGCCGGTGGGCGGGCAGCGGGGGTAACGGGCCATGTCCGGCCATTCGAAATGGCACAACATCAAGCTCAAGAAGCAAAAGGTCGACCAGGTCCGGGGCACACTCTTCAGCAAGGTGTCCCGGGAGATCATGGCCGCCGCCAAGGACGGGGGCAGCAACCCCGATGCCAACATGCGTCTGCGGAGCGCAATCGACCGCGCGCGTGATGCCGGGATGCCCAACGACAACATCCAACGGGCGATCCATCGGGCGAGCGGCGAAGGGTCCGGGGCCCAGTACGAATCCGTCATCTATGAGGGGTTCGCGCCGGGCGGCGTCGCGGTGATGGTCGAGGCGCTGACCGACAATCGCAACCGTACCGCCAGTGACGTCCGGGCGGTCTTTACGAAGAGCGGCGGCAACCTCGGTAATTCCGTTGCCTGGATGTTCGAGCGGCGGGGCGTTGTGGTTGTTGATCGCAGCAAACCCGAAGATGATGTGCTCGTAGCTGCCTTGGAAGCGGGAGGCGAAGACGTGCAGGCGACGGAGGAGGGCTTCGAGATACTCACGAGGCCCGAGGAGACGTTCAAGGTCAAGCAGGGTATGATCGACCGCGGTTTCACGGTGGTGCGTGCCGAGAACCACATGGTGCCGAAGAACACGGTGCGGGTCGAAGGCAAGGAAGCCCAACAGGTGCTGCGCCTGCTGGAGGCGCTCGAAGATCTGGACGACGTACAGGCGGTCCACGCGAATTTCGACATTCCGGACGAGATTCTGCAGCAGGTGGGGTAAGAGCCCGACGGTCTGCGGCCTTCCGTTGCACTAGTTGCACTAGAGGATAGTGTTGTGCTTGGCCATGCGCCGCCGCGGCGCGGGCGGGCTGAGGGCCGTGGTATAATCGAACGCAGGTTCGGTGATGCCGGCTTCCTCGACTCAGCGTCCCTCTCAGCCGCCCGTTCAGGCGAACGCGCCCCTCATCGTCGGTTTTGACCCCGGGCTTCAGCACACGGGGTACGGTGTGCTGAGGATTGAAGGCCCTCGTCCACAGGTCCTGGAGTGCGGCGTGCTGTCCACACACAACGGGAACGACCTCGGCCTCCGCCTGCGCCATCTTCACCGAGAGATCGAGCGGCTGCTCGGTGAGGTGCGGCCCGACATGGTCGTGCTCGAAGACCTCTTCACCCACAGCCGGTTTCCCCGCACGGCCATCATCCTCGGACACGTCCGGGGCGTGATCTGTCTGGCTGCCGCGTCGGCCGGTCTCCACGTCCTGGCGCTGGCGCCCAGTGTCGTCAAGCGCGCGGTCACGGGATCGGGACGGGCGAGCAAGCCCCAGGTCCAGGCCGCGCTGTGCGGGTTGCTTGGGTTGCGAACGCTCACGAACTCCCACGCTGCCGACGCCCTGGCCTTGGCCTATGCGGGGCTGGCGCGTCGCGCCGGTCTGCGCATCGAGGCGCGGCGGTGATCGGCTATCTTCGCGGTCGCATCCTGCGCCGCGGCGAAGGCGTGATCATCCTCGAAGCCGGCGGCGTCGGGTACGAGGTGTGGCTCCCGCCGGTCGTCGAGGCAGCGTTGCCGTCCGGCGATGAAATCCACCTGGAGCTGTTCATCTCGTATCACGCCTCGGCCAACCAACCGCGCCCGGTGCTGGTGGGGTTCCTACGCGAGGTCGAGCAGGAGTTCTTTGAACGCTTTATCACTGTGGACGGCCTGGGACCTACCAAGGCGCTGCGCGCGATGGTGAAGTCGGTGCACGAGATCGCCGACGCGGTCGAGCGGCGTGACGTCGCCTTTCTGCGGCGCCTGCCGGGGATCGGCACCCGTACCGCGGAGAAGGTTGTGGCGGCGCTGCACGGGAAGATGGGCAAATACGCACTACTGCGCGAGACGGCCGGGCCCGCGAAGACCGAACCGGCCGGTTTCAAAGAGGAGGTCATCGAGGTGTTGACGCGGCAGTTGGGCCACCGGGCCGCCGAAGCCCGCCGCATGGTTGATGAGGCCCTCGCCCGCGCGCCGCACGTCGACTCGGCCGAAGCGCTGTTTCAGGAAGTCTATCGATTGCAGCGGGCCACGCCTGATGAACAGGGCATAAGCACATGACGCGGCAGCGTCTCGATCCCCAGGCGGCGGTCGAAGAGGAGAAAGTTCTCCGCACGCTGCGCCCGCAGGCCCTCGACGAGTGCATCGGGCAGGCGCGCGTGATCGAAGGCTTGCGCATCAGCATCCAGGCGGCGAAAGGGCGGAGCGAACCGCTGGACCATGTCCTGCTGCATGGACCGCCCGGTCTCGGCAAGACCACCCTGGCCGGCGTGGTCGCCCACGAGATGGGCGCTGAGCTCGTGACCACCAGCGGACCGGCCCTCGAGCGCGGCGGCGACCTGATGGGCATTTTAACCAACCTGAACGGCGGCGCCGTGCTCTTCATCGACGAGATTCACCGTCTGTCGAGGACCATCGAAGAGTTGCTCTACCCGGCGATGGAGGATTTTTGTGTCAACTTCGTGCTCGACAAGGGCCAGCACGCGCGCACGCTGCGCTATCAACTCCGGCCCTTCACCCTGGTGGGCGCGACGACGCGCGCGGGGCTGCTCTCCTCGCCGTTGCGCGAGCGGTTCGGGATCTTCCACCATCTCGACTTCTTTTCGGTCGACGAACTGGTGCAGGTGGTCGAGCGATCGGCCGGCATCCTGGGCGTGCCGATCCAGCCCGATGGCGCGCAGGAGATTGCGCGCCGGTCCCGGGGCACGCCGCGCATCGCCAACCGGCTCCTGCGGCGCGTGCGTGATTTTGCCGAGGTGCGTGCGGACGGTGTCGTCACACACGATGTGGCGCGTCAGGCGCTCGAATTCGAGGGCGTGGATCACCTTGGGCTTGATGGTCTCGATCGCGATCTCTTGAAGACGCTCATTCAGACCTACGGCGGCGGTCCCGCCGGTATCGAGGCGCTCGCCGCCTCGCTGCACGAAGAACCCGAGACGCTCGAAGAGGTCGTCGAGCCGTTTCTGCTGAAGGCCGGCCTGATCGCGCGGACGCCCACGGGCCGCCGGGCGACCGCCGCGGCGTACCAGCACCTGGAAATCACGCCGCCTGATGCCCCGAGGGGACAGGCGAGCCTGTTCAGTTCATGACCCCGTTCAACGTCCTGGTTCGACGGTAGCCCCCTTGCGTATCGCGACGCGTGTCCTCGCAGGGGTCGTCTGCGCGCTGATCGTGTCCGCCGGGGCGCCCCTGCGCGCGCAGGCGCCGACCACGGTGCGCGTCGGACTCGTGCTCGGGGCCGACTTCGCGGTCATCGGGTCGGATGGACCGATTGACGTGCTCGACGGGGATGGCAGTCGGCAAGACACGCTTGAGGGCGGGCGCCTGATGGCCCGCCCGGCGGCCGGCGGGATCGAGCTCGGCGGCACGACGTATGTCGGTGCGGTCCGATTGCAGCCGCGCGCCGGGTTCCTCCAACTCAACACGAGACCCTACCGAGGTGTGCTCGAACTCCGCCGGACGCCGCAGGGCCGGCTGACCGTCATCAACGCGCTCGATCTCGAAGAGTACCTTTACGGGGTCGTGCGCAGCGAGATGGATCCGCGCTGGCCCCCGGAAGTCCTCCGGGCACAGGCGGTCGCGGCCCGATCGCTCGGACTGTATTGGGCGGGGCGCTACGCGGCGGAGGGGTACGACGTGCGCGCCACGACCGATAATCAGGTCTACGGCGGCGTCGCGGCCGAAGACCCGCGCAGCACGGCGGCGGTGGACGCGACGCGCGGCACCGTGATGACGTATGGCGGCCGGCCGGTGTTTGCGGCGTATCACACCGATTCCGGAGGCGCCACCGAGAACAGCGAGCTCGTGTGGGGATCGGTGACGCCGTACTTGCGCGGCGTCGACGATCCGTATGCCAGGGATGCCGCCAACCAGGGCCACGAATGGACGCTGCGTCTGGCGTTCGCCGATCTCGAGGGACGGCTGCAGCGCGCGGGCCGCCCGGTCGGCGGCATCCAGCGTCTCGACGTGGCCGGGACGAGCCCGACCGGCCGCGTGATCTCGATCCGGGTGATCGGAGGGGCGGGCGTCATCGAGATCCGCGGCACGGAGTTCCGTATCGCGATCGGCGCCAACGTGCTCCGGAGTACGATGTTTACGGTGCGCACCGCTGGTGACGCGGTAGAGTTCGCCGGCCGCGGGTTTGGTCACGGCGTCGGGATGAGCCAGTGGGGGGCGCGCGGCCAGGCGCTGGCCGGTCGTGACGCTGTCGCGATCCTCAGATACTACTACACGGGGGTCACCGTCGGCCCGCGGCCCTGAGGCCGACTGCACGGCTCCGCATGCGGCTCGCTGATTTCGACTATCGCCTTCCCGCCGGACTGGTCGCGCAGCGACCCGTCTCTCCCCGCGATGCGTCGCGCGTGCTCGTGGTGCACCGGGACACCGGGTCGCTCGAGCACCGTATCTTTCGCGAGATCGGCGACTATCTTCAGGCGGGCGACCTATTGGTCGTCAACGACACCCGTGTGCTGCCCGCGCGGTTGCGCGGCCGCCGCGTGCCCGGTGGGGGGACCGCTGAGGTGTTTCTGCTGCGACCGGCGGCGGGCGGATCGTGGGAAGCGCTGGTGCGACCGGGCCGCCGGCTACACCAAGGGACCATCGTGGACGTCGGCCCGCGGCGGCTGGAGATCGGCGAGCACTTGGCCGACGGCCGCCGCGCGGTGCGAGTGCTGGGGGGCGGGGACATGCTCGATGTGCTCCGCGAGACCGGTGAGGTGCCGCTGCCACCCTACATTCACGCCCCGGTGCAGGATCCCGGGGAGTACCAGACGGTCTACGCCCGCACCGACGGTGCCGTCGCGGCCCCGACGGCGGGGCTCCACTTCACCCCCGAACTCCTCGGCCGCCTCCGCGCGCAGGGTGTCGAGATCGTCACGCTGACGCTGCACATCGGCCTGGGCACTTTCCAGCGGGTGGCGGTCGACGACATCCGAGACCACCGGATGGAGGTCGAGCACTATACGATCACCCCCGAGGCCGCAGCGGCGGTCAACGCGCGGCGCGGCCGTCTGGTCGCGGTCGGGACCTCCACGGTGCGCGCGCTCGAAACGGCCGCCGCGGGCGAGGGTCGGATCGCCGCCGGCGAGGCTCAGATCGCCGCTGCGACCGGCTGGTCCGGTTTGTTCATCTATCCAGGATTCGCGTTTCGTCTCGTAGACGGGTTGGTCACGAACTTTCATCTCCCCAAGACGACATTGTTGATGCTCGTGTGCGCCTTCGCCGGGCGCGATCTGATCCTCCACGCGTATGACGAAGCCATGCGCCAGCGATACCGGTTCTATTCGTTTGGCGACGCGATGCTGATTCTCTAAAAGGAGTACGGCGTGGAGCGAGAGAAGGTGACGGGCCATGGATGATCGGACCGCCGGGGCATCGCTGACACCCGGCGCGCAGTTGCTCGTGCAGAACGCCGTCTCGAAACGGCAGTCCAATCACGCGCACCTGGGCGTCCACCACTGGCTGCTGGCGCTGGTCGAGCGGCACGGCCCGATGGCCGAGTCGCTCGCGGTCGGCGTGAACGCCTCAGCCCTGCGGGGCTATCTCCATCAGAAGATCCAAGCCGGCGATCTCGGCCCCGCCCTCAGCGCGGACGACGCCACCAAACAGGCGACCGAGCGTGCCACGAAGCGCGGGCTCGCCAGCGCGGCCGAGCGTGACGTGGCCGCGGTGATCCTGGTGGCGGCCGGGTACACGCTGACGGCGCCGGGTCCGGCGGCTTCGTCCACGGCTCCTGTCCAGGCCGGTGCCCCGCCTGCCGCCTACCGGCCTCGCGCCACGCGGCCCACGCCCATGCTCGAGCAGTTTGGGCGAGACCTGACGCGTGAGGCGCAGGACGGCAAACTCAGCCAGGTCGTCGGCCGGCAAGACGAGGTGCAGCTGGTCATTGAGACGTTGTGCCGGCGCACCAAACGCAACCCCGTGTTGGTCGGGCCCGCGGGTGTCGGGAAGACCGCCATCGTCGAGGGACTGGCGCAGCGCGTC
>CBRGMJ010000051.1:0-7480 GCA_967797525.1 uncultured bacterium
CGAACTGGTCATCGACTTTCTCCCGGATGGTCAGCGTCTCAGCGTGCCGGCCCTGGTGGTTCGTGGGACGGCCCCCGGCAAGACCCTGCTCGCCCTCGGCGCCGTGCACGGCGACGAATATGAAGGCCCCGTCGCGATTCAGGACGTGTACGAGACGCTCGACGCGCCGGCGCTGCGTGGGACGCTTGTCGGCATCCCGGTGCTCAACGGGCCGGCGTTTGCCGCCGCGAGTCGTGAGGGCCCCTGGGACCATCTCAACCTGGCCCGCGTCTTTCCCGGCAGTCCCACGGGAAGTCCTACGCTTCGCATCGCGCACGCGGTGCGGGAATTTCTGCTGCCCGAGTGCGACCTGCTGCTCGATCTTCACAGCGGCGGCAATGCCTATCGCATCACACACCTGGCCGGCTACCAGTTGCGCGACGGCGACGTCGGGCGCGTACAGCGCGACGCGGCGATCGCATTCGGCGCGGATCTCGTGTGGGGTACCGCGGGGCTGCCCGGGCGCACGCTGTCGGCCGCGGGTGAGCTCAGTATCCCGGCGATCTACGTGGAGATGCCGGGTGAAGGACGCTGCCGGCCGGGCGATCTGGAACGCACCCGGGAGGGCATCCGCAACGTCCTGGCCTATCTTGGGATGATCGAGGGGTCGTATCCGGCGGCGCGTCCACGATATTTCGTGGAGATGAGCGAGCCAGGCTCGGGCCACCTGCAGGTGGACCACGTCACGCCCACATCGGGTCTCTTCCTGCCGTCAGTGGGCGTCTGGGACTGGGTGGAACAACGTCAGGTGCTCGGCGTCGTGCGCCATCCCGATGGCAGGATGCTGGCCGAGATTCGGTCGGCGCGGGCGGGCCGCGTGCTGTTCCTGCGCACGTTGCCCAGAGTATTCTCAGGCGATGCGGTGGCGTTCGTACTGGCGCTCCCCGCCCGGACGCCTGACGTAGCTTGACGTCTCAGCTCAAGCGGATGCAATATCATACAGTAGAACGCCAGTTTTACTAGGTGAAACATGCCGATTTCCACGCCCGCTCGCGATCTCAATCGATATGCCGTCGATGTGGTCGACAGGGCTGTGGATGTCCTGGAGCTGCTCCGTGACGTTGGACGTCCGCTCTCGCTGCAAGAGATCGGCCTGCGCCTGGAGATGGTCAAGAGTTCCACCTTTCGTTTGCTGTGCACGCTGGAACGACGTGGCTACGTGGAGCGCATCGACGGTAGCGGCCGCTATTACTTGGGCGTGCAGTGGCGCAGTTTCCAGCAGGGCCTTCCCGCGTACCAACCCCTGACCGAGCCAGCATTGCCCTACATGCGCCAGCTGCTCGACCGGTTTGGAGAAACCATCAACCTTGGTGTGCTTCGGGACGGCGGAGTGCTCTATCTCGAGATGCTGGAGAGCCCGCACTCGTTTCGTATGGCTGCCAAGGTGGGTTCCCGGTCCCCGGTGCATTCCACGGCGCTCGGAAAGGCCATCGCCGCCTACCTGCCTGCCGATGAGGTGGACGCGCTCATCCGCCGCGGGCTGCCCCCTCTGACCCCCAAGACCATCACCTCGCCCGCTGCATGGAAGCGCGAACTGACGCGGACCAAGGCGCGAGGCTGTGCTGAGGACAACGGCGAGACTGAACTCGAGGCCAGCTGCCTGGGGGCACCGATTTTTGACGCGGGCGCCCAGGTGGTGGCCGCCATTAGCTTGTCGGGCCCGGCCAGTCGGGTTCGCGCGCTGAAGGGTGACGCCGCGCGGGCCCTCGTTGTGAACTGCGCGTCGATCTCTCGCGCACTTGGCCACTTCCCACGGCCATGACGCGGACAAGCGGGGGGTGAGAGGCGTTCCTGAGTCCAGACGTTGCCATGCTGACGTAGATCCTCACTTTACCTAAGGGAGGGAGTATTTGATGACAGGACGAGTGTTGGCTTTGCTGGTTGCCGCCGTGATGATCGTCGGGCTGCTGCAGGGGCCGAGCGCCCGAGCCGGCACCCGCCTGACGATCAGCTTCACAGTCTGGACCTTTGCCATCGACCTGATCAACGAGAACATCAGGCGGTTTCAGCAGCTCTACCCAAACATCGATGTCAAGCTCAGTGATTACAATTGGGGTCAGTACAACGACACCATCGTGGCGAGCATGGTAGGCGGGCAGAACGCGCCCGACATCCTGTACAGTTCCGACCACTGGCTACAGCAGTGGGCCGCCGCCGGCTGGATCGTGCCGCTGGAAGACCACTTTCCGCAGGTCAAACAGATGTCCAAGTCCTTCGCCCAGTATGCCGTCGATGGGATGACGTACAAGGGGAAGGTGTACGGCCTTCCCTATTATGCCGATCCCATGGGTTTCTTCTACAACGAGGCGATTCTGAGAAAGGCCGGATTCACCCGGCCGCCCGCTACATGGGAAGAGTTACTGACACAGGCGAAGGCGATCAAAGAGAAGGGCCTAGTCAAGTACCCGATCGGCTTCGGGTTCTCGCTGCAGGAGCCGTTCTCGATCGAAGTATTCATCTCGATGGTCTACTCACGGGGCGGCGACCTCTTCGACAAGGACATGAACCCGGTCTTCGACAGACAAAATAGCGCCACCATCAAGTCCATCGAGTGGGTGCGCGAGGCGTTGAAATCAGGCGTCATGAACCCCGAATCGTTGCAGTGGGACGTCCAGGCGGGTGCAGCGATGCGGGCCGGCACCCAGGCCTACGGAATCGGCCGGGCGTCAGGCCTCTGGGCGCTCAACAACCCGACACAGTCCAGGGAGGCGGGCAACTTCAAGATCGCGCTCATGCCCGGCTCGACGCACCAGACCGTGGGCTTCGTACGATTCTACGCGATGTCCAGCCAGGTGCCCAAGCGCGGATCCGAGGCACTGGATGCGGCGTGGAAGTTCCTCAACTACTTCGGCGGCCCAGGGCCGGACAACTCCTACCCCGTTGTTCGGCGATGGGCGACGGACTTCGGTCTAGGGTTCGCCCAACTGCCTCTCTTCAAGGACACCGAGATCCTGCTGTCATTTGGAAAGTGGGTGGACGTGCCGCTGCTCCAGCGGATCGGCGAGCGGTACTCGAAGGTGAAGCAAGGCCTCACGCCCGGGTTCGCTCAGTGGGATGTCTTTACGCGAGCTGAGCTGCACAAGGCCTACCTGGAGCAGCAGACGCCCGAGCAGGCCGCGAGGAACATCGCAGCGAAGTGGAATGAACTGCGACGGAAGTAGCGGGATCGCCGCACACCCGTGGCTGAACTTCTGACCCTGGGTCGGGCGACTGCCCGGCCCAGGCGCTCTTTTCACCTGTACCCGTATCTCTCGATACTGCCGGCCCTCTCGATCGTGACTCTGATGAGCATCTATCCGTTGATCTTCGCCCTCGACCTCAGCGTGCATCGGAACATCCTCACCGAGCCGCTCGAGCGTCCGTTCGTCGGCCTGCGCAATTTTGTCGAGGCATTCGGGAGTTATTACTTCGTCCGCTCCCTGACCACCACGTTGAAGTTCACCGCCCTGATAATGGTGGGGACGGTCGGATACGGCGTGCTGGTGAGCCTGTACCTCAACCGCACGGCCCGGCTGGCGGCGTTCCTGCGCATGGCGATCCTGCTCCCATGGGCGATCCCTACGGTCATGGCGGCGATCATCTGGCGGTGGCTCTTCAACGGAGACTACGGGGCAATCAACGCCCTCCTGACCGGTGTCGGGTTGATCCCGGAGTACATCTCATGGTTTGGCAGCCCGGTGCTGGCTCCAATCACGCTGGTTGTGACACATGTCTGGAAGTGGGGGCCTCTGGCCGCCATCATGTGTCTGGCCACCTTGCAGGTGATCCCCCGAGATCTGTACGAAGCCGCGCACATCGATGGCGGAGGGGCGTGGGCGGCATTTCGCCACATCACCCTACCCTTCTTGCGTCCCACCTTGCTGCTGCTGCTCATCCTCGAGACGATCGCGGGGCTCGTCACGTTCGATATCGTATACGTGCTGACGGGCGGCGGCCCCGGGGACGCGACGACGATGCTCGCTTGGTTTGCGTACGCGGAGATCTACCGGTTCCTCAATCTGGGGAAGGGTGCGGCCATGGCGTTCGTCATCGCGGCCCTGACCCTCGGGCTCGCCCTACTCTACGTTCGGCTGCTACGCACCGATGAGGCCTACACGGCATGATCGCGCAGGCGCGGGCGCTCCCCCTTCGCGTAGGGACCATCGCCGCCGGTCTTGTACTGGCGGCCTTCGTCCTGGGCCCGATCGCCTGGATGATCAACTCGAGTCTCCAACTGGATCGGGAGCTCTTCACGTCGCCCCCGCACCTCATTCCTGAGCAGCCGACGTTGGACAACTATCGGTACATCATTACGCGCCGCGCCCCGCCAACGTACTCGGGACAGATCACGGGACGGCGGGCCAGCGGCGAGGCGTTGAGCATCATCCCGGCGCTAAGGAACAGCTTCATCGTGTCTCTGAGCGTGACGCTCATTACCCTACTCTTCGGCACGCTGGCAGCCTACACGTATGCCCGCCTGCGGTTCCGCGGCCGCGACCTGACCTACGGTTTCATCCTGACGAGCCGGTTGATCCCGGCGATCTCCGTGGCCATCCCGATCTTCGTCCTCATCAACCGGCTGGGCCTGCTGGACACGCACGCAGCCCTCATTCTCGTGTATGTGGCGTTTACGCTGCCGTTTGTGATGTGGTTCCTGATGAAGTATTTTGCGTTCTTTCCGCCGGAGATCGAGGAGGCGGCCCTCATCGACGGGTGCTCCCGCTTCGGCACCCTGGCGAGGGTCGTGGTCCCCATGGCCGCGCCGGGTCTGGCGGCGGCCGGGGCCTTCGCCTTCATGGGCGCGTACAGCGAGTTTCTGTTTGCGCTGTTCCTGACGCGGACCATTGCGGCGAAGACGGCCCCGGTCATTTTGGTCGCCACGGCGATCAACCACGACGTGAGTTTTGCGCTGTCCTTTGCGGCGCTGGTGCTGACGATTGTCCCGCCCATGCTCTTCGCACTGATCTTTCGCTCGTTCATCACGCGCGGGTTCGTCGGCGCGCTCGGGCGATAGCGCGATGCAGGTCGGCGTCCCGGACTTCCTCATGTTCATCGGGGGCCGGTGGGTGGAGTCGCAGGCCGGTCACATGATGCCCATTACGAGCCCCGTCACCGGCGAGCCGATCGCAACCGTCCCCAGGGGTACGCGGGACGACGCGGACCGGGCCGTCCGGGCGGCCCGCGAGGCGGCGCCAGGGTTTGCCCGGCTGACGGCCTTCGACCGCAGCCGGCTCTGTCATCGCATCGCGGACGAGATCGAGCGACGCCGCGAACCCCTGGCCCACCACCTGACACTCGAGCAAGGCAAACCCTACCACGCCGAAGCCCTCGGCGAGGTCGACACCACCGCCCGGATGTTCCGCATGGCTGCGGAAGATATCACGCGCCTCGAGACGGCCGTGATCCCCAGTGCCGATTCCGCCAAGCGGATCCTGACGATCCGCCAGCCGCGCGGTACCTACGGCGTCATCACGCCGTGGAACTTCCCTTACGCGATCCCGGCCGAGTACCTCTCGGCAGGGGTCGCCGCGGGTAACACCATCGTGTGGGTACCAGCGCCGACGACGGCGGGCTGCGCCGCGCGTCTCATGGAGTGCCTGATCGAAGCTGGTGTACCGCCCGGCGTGGTCAACCTCGTCACCGGTGAGGGTGCAGAGGTGGGAGACGAGATCGCCGGCCATCCAGGGATCGACGCCATCGGTTTTACAGGGAGCTCACCGACGGGCCTGGCCGTGAGCCGGCGCGCTGCCGGCAAGCCGCAGTTACTGGAGTTGGGCGGGAACTCGCCCACGATCGTGCTGGAGGACGCCGATATCGAACAGGCTGCCCGCCGCGCGGGACGCGGGGCCTTCCGCAACGCCGGACAGATTTGCGACTCGACTGAGCGCATCATCGTGCACAACAGGGTTCACGACCGCTTCATGGAAGAGCTGCAGGTCATCGCCGGCGAGTTTCGGCTGGGTGATCCTCGCGAGACCGGCACGACATTGGGACCGTTGAACAATGAGCGGCCGGCCCGGCAGATGGATCGACACCTGGACGACGCGGTGAAGAAGGGCGCCCGGGTGATCACCGGCGGCGGGCCACGCGAGGGCTTTCCAACACGCCTGTACTATCCCGCGACCGTGGTGGACGACGTTCGACCCGAGATGCTCTTTAATCTCGAGGAGACTTTTGCACCGGTGGCACCCGTTCTGACCGTTGATGACGCAGACGAGGCGGTCGCCGTCGCCAACAGCGCGCCCTCCATGCTGGTGGCTTCGATTTTCACCCGCGATCTGCGCAGGGCGTTTCACATTGCCGAGGGCCTGCAGGCCGGCATCGTCAATATCAACGAGTCGAGCGCCTACTGGCAGCCACACACGCCGTTTGGCGGGGCTTCCGGCAAACTGAGTGGTGTGGGGCGCCTCGGCGGCAAGTACACCCTGCTGGAGATGACGCAGCTCAAGACCTTGGTCGTGGAAGTCGGAGAGTAGGCGGGAGGCAGCGCGATGAGCGTCGTGTTACGGGCAGGCCAGCAACTCTGGGAACGGGCCCGGCGTGTGTTGCCTGGCGGGGTCAGCAGCAACGTCAAGATGGAGGAACGTCCCCAACCGCTCTTCTTTACCCGCGCCGAAGGCAGCCGGCTCTACGATTGCGACGGCAACGCGTACATCGACTACACCTGCGGGTATGGCCCGGTGATTCTAGGCCACGCCCACCCGCCGGTGGTCGACGCGTTGCAGCGGGCCGCGGCGCGCGGGTTCATCTACGGCGGGCAACACGAGGGCGAGATCCTGCTGGCCGAGCGGCTTGCGGACGCGGTACCGTGCATCGAGATGGTCCGCTACAACTCCAGCGGGTCGGAGGTCGTGGCGGCGGCGGTGCGTCTGGCGCGCGCGTACACGCGGCGTACGAAGATCGTCAGGTTTGCCGGACACTACCACGGTTGGTTCGATGAAGAACTGCTCGCGACGCACCCGTCACCGCTACGTGACGCATCACCCGATGGTGACGCGGCGCCCGAGCCAGAGAGCGCCGGTCAGCCGCCATCGTCCGCGGCCCACGTGCTGGTCGCGCCATGGAACGACGCCGGCGCGTTGGAGCGGCTGGTGGCTGCGCACCCGGGTGAGGTGGCGGGGGTGCTGATGGAGCCGATCATGTGCAACAGCGGCGTCATCATGCCCGCGCCGGGCTATCTCGAACGCGTTCGGGACCTCTGCACCGGCCACGGCGTCGTGCTCATCTTCGACGAGGTCATTACGGGGTTTCGCGTGCACCTCGGCGGCGCGCAGGCATTGCTGGGCGTCACTCCCGATCTCGCGGTGTTCGGCAAAGCCCTGGCCAACGGGTTCCCGCTCAGTTGCGTCGGCGGCCGCCGCGAGATCATGGACCTGATCTCCGACGGCAGGGTGGTGCACGCCGGCACCTTCAACGGCAATCCCCTGGGCGTGGCCGCCGCGCTGGCGACGATCGATGAAAT
>CBRGMJ010000052.1:0-7447 GCA_967797525.1 uncultured bacterium
CTTTGACGAGGTCCTACATCTGCGTCACCCGGATCACCATCGATGGTCACCGGCCGGCGGCCGCGTAGCGTTCATCTGGCATGACTACGGGCACGACCAGTTGTGGCTGGCCGAGATGGCGACCGGCGAGGTACGGCGGCTCTCCGGCGGCGAGGGGCGCGTCACGGAGTTTGACTGGCATCCGCGCGGCGACGCCGTCGCGTACATCCGTGACGAGAATCTGTGGGTGCTCTGGGATCTGCGCGCGGCCGATCAGCCGGTGCGCGTGAGCGAGACGCCGTCGGCCCCGGAGAGCACGCCGGTGTGGTCGCCCGACGGCAACATGCTGGCGTTTGCCCGCGATGGGCGCCTGGTGCTGTGGCGGCCGGAGGCCGGCGCCACCCGCACGATCGATCTGCCAGGGCGTCTCGACGGCGAGATCCGCCGGCCGGCGTTGCGGTGGTCGCCGGACGGCGCAGCGCTGGCCTGCGTGCTCCGGCGCGATGACGGCACTCCCCACCGGGAGCTGGCCGTCGTGTCGGTGGCGGACGGCCGTATCGTCTGGCAGGTGGGCGTCGGCGATCCTGCCGGGCACGTGCTCTGGCTGGACGCGCGCCGGCTGCACTACGTGGTCACGCTCGAGGGCGCCCGGAGGCGTGAGCACTATCTGGTCACCCCGGGCGCCGGCGCCACACCGAGGCTGTTGCACGTCGAATACGATGCAAAGGGGCTCATCTCTCCGGTCGAGCCGCAACTCTCCCCCGATCGAACGATGCTGCTGTTTGTACTCCGCCACACCGGCTGGGATCATCTGTTTGCGTTCGACCTCGCGACCGGCTGGATGCGCCAGCTCACCGACGGCGCGTGTGAGGACATCGGCCAGGCCGACGATCCCCCACGGTGGTCGCCCGACGGCCGGCAGGTCCTGTTCTCGTCGAGCCGCACCGACCTGGGGCACCGCCAGTTGTGGACGCTCGATGTGCCCCGCGGCGCCCTGCGGCAATTGACGTTCGACGCCGGGAACGCGACACAGGGGATCTGGTCGCCGGACGGCGATCAGATTGCCTACTCGTTTTGCGGACCCATCGAGTCGACTGACCTGTGGCTCATGGGCTCGGGCGGCGAGCACCCGCGACGGTTCACCCGTTCGCTCCCGGCGTCATGGACGCGCGAGAAGATGGTCGCTCCGGTCCACGTGACCTTTCCATCGGCGCGCGATTGGACGATCCACGGGTATCTCTATGCGCCGCCGGAGCGCGACCCCGGGAAGCGATACCCCGCGCTCGTGTGGGTGCACGGTGGTCCGATGTCGCAGGTGAGAGACGGGTGGCATCCTACCCACGGGACGTCCATCTTCCACGCGTTCATCCTCTACCTGGCCCACCGCGGATACGTCACGCTGGCTCCCAACTATCGGGGCGGCACCGGATACGGCGTCGGCTTTGAGCAGGGGAACTATCGCGGGATGGGCGTCGACGACGTGGCCGACGTGGTGGCCGCGGCGCGCTACCTCAAACAACTCCCCTATGTGGATCCCGACCGCGTCGGCGTGTGGGGCATCAGCTACGGCGGGCATCTCACGCTCGGATCGCTTGCGAAACACCCGGACGTCTTCGCGCTGGGCGTCAACATCGCCGGCGTGTGGGATCGATCGCTCTGGGCCCAGTGGGCCAAGCGGGTGCGGTGGCCGGCGGCCGGGTACTTCAAGACGCGTCTGGGCGGATCGGAGGAGGAGGCCCCGGATGTCTGGCGCCGCGCATCGCCCCGTCACTGGGTGCATCAGATGGCCGCGCCATTGGTCAACCTGCACGGCACGAGTGATGAGTCGGTGTCCTTCGAGCAGCTCAATCAGATCGTGCGGGACTGCGTGAAGCACGGGCGGCGGTTCGAGACCCACTACTATCCGGACGAGACCCACGTGTTTACGCACCGCCGGACGTGGGCAGACGCCTTCAGAAAGATCGAGCGGGCGCTCAGGGAATCGCTCAGAACCGCTGCTCGATAATGACGGTGCCAAAAGGCCCCGTCGTACTCCGGGTCTGACCCTCTTTGCCGTCCACGAGGAGTCTGACGACGAGTTCGCCGTCTTCGGTGCTCTTGGTGAACGCTGCAACGACCGCGACCGACGTCTTCACCGTGTACTGCGCGGGGACCGTCCCGCGGGCGGAGGTCGTACCCGACGGGGTGCCGTAGGATCCTTCGAACGGCAGACCCGGTGTGCCCTCGATCGAGATCACGATGGCGCGCTCGACGAACCTGTTCGGCGGCAGATCGGGTCTCGGCGCCACCATCAGGCATCCGCCCGACGCGAGCGCGGCTACCAGGATCACCAGGGCTCTCCACATAGGTCCATCTACACCTATGCCCAGGCGGGACAGGACGCGGCCGCACGTGGACAGAAATAGGGTACCGATGGCAACGACGCGATGTGTGATTCTCGGCGGCGGGTTCGGCGGAGTGGCCGCCGCACACCGGCTGAAAGAACGCCTCCGGGACGACGTGGATGTCACGCTCATCGATCGCCGCGGGACGTTCATGATGGGTTTGCGGATCATCCCGGTGCTCGTCGGTCTGGCCGACCGGGCCTCAGGGACGCGGTCCCTCGAGCACCTGACGCGCAAAGGCATCCGCTACGTCCGCGACGAGGTACGGGGCATCGACGTCGCCGGTAAGACCGTGACGACCACGACTGGTAGCGTCGGCTACGATGCGCTGATCATCGCGCTGGGCGCCGAACTGCGTCCTGATCTGGTGCCGGGCTTCGACCCCACGGGGTCGAGCCTGTACGATCCCGAGCAGGCCGAGACGATCGCTGCGCGGGTCGCCCGCATCGATCGCGGGCGCCTCGGGATCGGTATTCTGGGCGCGCCCTACAAATGCCCCCCGGCGCCGTACGAAGCCGCCTTCCTCATCGATGAGGCGTTGCGGCGGCGTGGCGTGCGTGGCCGTGTCGAACTGGAGGTATTCACGCCGCAGCCGTCGTCGCTACCAGTCGCGGGGCCGGTCGCCTGCGCGGAAGTCGAAACCCGGATGGCCGCGCGGGGGATCCGCTTCTTCCCCGGCCGGAAAGTGGTGGCCGTCGAGGGGGCAGAGGTTGTCTTTGAGAGCGAGCGTCGAAGGTACGACGTGTTCATCGGGGTGGCGCCACACCGCGCGCCGGCCGTGGTGAAGGCCAGCGGCCTGGCCCGCCCGGAGTGGATCCGCCCGCGCAAGGACACCTGCGAGGTCGAGGACGCGACCAACGTGTTTGCCGTCGGCGACGTGACGGAGATGCCCTTGGCCAACGGGATGATGCTGCCGAAGGCCGGTGTGTTCGCCGAGGCGCAGGGCCGGATCGCCGCCGATGTCATCGCCGACCGGTTTGCGGGGTCGGGTCGGGCCAGCGGATTCGACGGCCATGGCCACTGCTTCTTTGAAGTTGGTGACGGCAAGGCGACGGCGGTGCGGGGGCACTTCTTCGCCGAGCCTGAGCCGAGCATCGAGGTGGCCGATCCCAGTCCCGAGATACTCGAGGAGAAGCGCCGCTTCGAGACGACGCGCCTCGCCGCGTGGTTCTAGCTCGACATGGCTGACACCGATCGCCCCGTGACGCTGGCCGATATTCGCGATGCACGCGCGCGCATTGCGGATCGTGTGCACCGCACGCCGATGCTCACCTCGCAGACACTCGCCCATCAGGTGGGCGGGCCGGTCTTTCTCAAAGCCGAGAACCTCCAGAAGACCGGATCGTTCAAGCCCAGGGGCGCCACCAATGCGATTAGACGGCTCGGGCCGGACGCGCGTACCAGGGGTATCGTCACGATCTCCGCCGGTAATCATGCGCAGGCCGTAGCCTACGCCGCCGCCCCGGACCAGATCCGGTGTGTGGTCGTCATGCCGGCGAGCGCGGTCCAGAGTAAAGTGGCGGCGTGCCGCGCCTACGGCGCCGAGGTGGTCCTCCACGGTGAGGTCGCGGAAGCCTGGGCCCTGTTCGAGCGGCTCCAAGTCGAGCAGGGACTCATCCCTGTGCATCCATTTGATCACCCGGATGTCATCGCGGGACAGGGGACGGTTGGGCTCGAGATACACGAAGATGTGCCCGACGCCGCCCTCGTTGTCGTACCGATCGGCGGTGGAGGGTTGATCAGCGGCATCGCCACGGCGCTGCGTGGGCTCGACGCGCGCGCGAAGATCGTTGGGGTCGAACCCACCGGGTCGAATGCGATGCGCGCGGCCCTTGCGGCCGGGCACCCCGTGCGTCTGCCACGGATCGATTCGATCGCCGATGGGTTGGGGGCGCCGGCCGTCAGCGACCGGACGCTGGACGTCGTGCGCCGGCTCGTCGATGAGGTGGTGGAAGTGTCCGACGCGGAGATCGTCGCCGCCATGCGGCTGGTCCTGGAGCGGGCCAAACTGCTCGTCGAGCCTGCCGGAGCCGCTGGGGTGGCGGCCCTGTTGGCCGGCCGGGTCCGCGTGGATCGTGCGCCGACGGTCGCGGTGCTCAGCGGGGCCAACGTCGACCTGGAGCGTTTGAAGGGCTGGCTGTAGCGTGACAGTTCGACCGGCCGCGCCTACGCGGCGCGCGGAATCTCGCCGTGTCCACGCCGCGATGTTCCTGCTGATTGTCATCTGGGGCGTCAACTTCACGGTCATCAAGGCCGCCTTGCAGGATTTTCCACCCTTGGTCTTCACCGCCGTGCGCTACGGCGGGGCCGCGGTCCTGCTGTTGATCGCGTTGCGGTTTCTGGAAGGCCCCGCACCCATGCGCGTGCCGACGATCTCGAAGCGGGATCTCCCCACGCTCGTCTTGCTCGGTCTCCTGGGGCACACGGCCTATCAAGTCTTCTTCATCGCCGGACTGGCACGCACAACAGCGGGAAACGCGTCGCTGATTCTGGCCATGTCCCCGATCTTTGTCGGCCTGCTGTCGGTCGCCCTCGGGCTCGAACGACCGACGGCGCGCATGTGGCTGGGCCTGGTCGTCGCGTTCGCCGGCCTGCTGGCGCTCATCGCAGGACGAGACGGGGTGACACTGGGTCTGCCCACACTGACCGGTGATCTGCTGGTACTCATCTCGACGGCGTGCTGGGCCGCCTATACCGTCTTCTCCCGGCCGTTGCTCGAACGCGCTTCACCGCTGTGGCTCACAACCGTGACGCTGTTCCTTGGTCTACCGTTTCTCTTGATCGCCGGCGCGCCGGAACTGGCGCGGATGTCCTGGGCGTCGGTCCGCCCGGCCTCGTGGGGGGCGGTCGTCTTTTCGTCGGTGTTTGCGCTCGCGCTCAGTTACGTGATCTGGTATCGATCCGTCCGGGTGGTCGGCGGAGTCCGCACCGCGGCGCTGGGAAATCTCATTCCGGTGGTCGCGCTGATCACCGCCCGCATCGTGCTCGGCGAGCCGCTGGGAGTGCTACAGATCATCGGCGGCGCGGTCGTGCTGCTCGGTGTGTGGTTGTCGTCGCCACGCGGCACGCTAGACGTCTAGTCCCCGCAGCCCACGGGCATAATTTCTGCGAACATCGCCCGCGTGAAATCCAAGTTTCTCAGCCGGAGCGTGTCCGCATGACGATGCATGACCTCTTGCGCATGGTCGTGGAGCGCGGAGCCTCGGACCTGCACATCAAGGCCGGCACGCGACCCATGCTGCGCATCGACGGGACCCTGGTGCCCATCGTCAATGAGCGGTGGTCGGATGAGCACGTGCGGGCGCTCGTCGCCGAGGTTCTGACGCCCGAGCAGATCCAGACGTTTCGTACGAAGCTCGAGCTGGACTGTGCCTACGGGCTGCCCAACGTCTCCCGGTACCGCATCAACATTTACCAGCAGCGAGGCGGTATTGGAGCGGCGATCCGCACCATCCCGGCGGCGCCACCGAACCTGGACAAACTGAAGCTTCCCAAAGTCGTGCGCCGGCTGGCCATGCTCCCGCGCGGTCTGGTCCTCGTGACGGGGCCCACCGGGAGCGGCAAGTCCACGACGCTGGCGGCGATTGTCGACGTGATCAACCACACTCGTTCCTGCCACGTCGTCACGATTGAAGACCCGATCGAGTACCTGCACACCGATGACGTCTGCATCATCACCCAGCGTGAGGTTGGGCAGGATACGCACTCGTTCAGCGACGCGCTGCGCCATGTGCTGCGCCAGGACCCGGACGTCATCCTGATCGGTGAGATGCGCGATCTGGAGACCATTGGGACCGCGATCACCGCCGCTGAGACCGGCCACCTGGTGCTGGCCACCCTCCACACGACCAGCGCCCCGCAGACGATCGACCGGATCATCGACGTGTTCCCGCCGCACCAGCAGGCTCAGGTGCGGATGCAGCTGTCGGTGGCGCTTGAGGGCGTATTGTCCCAAACGCTGCTGCCCCTGAAGACACCGCCGGGGCGGGTTGCGGCGGTTGAAGTCATGGTGGGGACACCGGCCGTCCGCAACCTCATCCGTGAGGGCAAGACGCACCAGCTCTTTTCAACGATGCAGGCAGGGGCGAAGGAGGGCATGCACAGTCTCAACCAGGCCCTCCGAGAACTCGTCAGGAGCCAGACGATCTCCCTCGAGGTCGCCCTGTTGCACTCCAGCAATACCGCCGAACTCTTGCAACTGCTCGGCCGAGAGGGTGCCGCGGCGGCGGCGCTCTGAGGAGTTCGTCCGGGAGGTTGACGGGTCGGGGGCTCCTGGTACAATACGGGGCGTGCATCCTGGAGGTGCCGGAAGATGATCAAACCCTCGCTTGAAGAACTGCTCGCCCAGGTCGATAACAAGTATGCCCTTGTGATCATTGCCGCCAAACGGGCGCGCCAGGTCAAAGAGGGGATGCTGCCGTTGGTGGATATCGACTCCACCAATCCGGTCACGATCGCGCTCGAGGAGATTGCCACCGGAAAGATCCGGTATGAAGAGCCGCAAACCACCGGACGGTAGAGCCCCCAGCGGCGCGGCGTCGCTCGATCCCGCCCGGACGGGGCGGGATTTCGTCTTTCAATCGGAACCTTCGGCCGTCCTACCGCGTAAGCGAGAGCGGGCGTCGTGCCTGGGGGGACATCCATGAACGAGATCGTCGTCGGCGTGCTGATCCTGGCGGTCGTTTTGGGGGGCGCAGGGGCCGCGGCCGACCGCAGCGTGGGACCGTTGAGGTTGTCGCTGGCCGTCGGGAGCGCCAGTTATCATCCCGGCGAGACGGTGACGGCGCAGCTGCGGGTGACCAACGCCGGGGGGGGACCGCTGTCTCTGTCGGCGTCGTCGGGTCAGCAGTACGACCTTGTGGTGCGCCAGCGCGGCGCGGTGATCTGGCAATGGTCCCATGACAAGGCGTTCGTGCAGGCTCTCCGGGAAACCACGATGGCACCGGGTGAGACCTTGACATTCAACGGCGCCTGGGACCAGCGTGATCTCCAGGGTCGCCAGGTGGAGGCGGGGGCGTACGATGTATCCGCCGCCTTCTTTGGCGCCCAACGCGGCGGGCCGCGGTCGATCGAGGTCGGACCGG
>CBRGMJ010000053.1:0-7430 GCA_967797525.1 uncultured bacterium
GACCCGGACGGCGGGATGCAGGTACGTCACCACGTTCGCGATCCCCAGACCGGCTTGGAGCACCACAACCACCACCGCATACCTCGAGAGGACGCGGACGATCGGGTCGGCGCCCGCGCGGGCGCGCGCACCGACGGCAGCCACGAGGACGACCACCGCGAGACCGATGAGCCGATGCGTGTAGTGCAGCAGCGCGCCGCCGTCACCCGAGGGGACCAGACGCCCATTGCACAGCGGAAGATCCGGGCACGCGAGCCCTGCCCCGAAGGCGCTCACGAATCCGCCGAGCATGACTTGCAGGAACGCAACGCCAAGCGCCATGTGTACGAGGCGACGTAACCTCAGATCAACTGCTTCAAGGGTCGCCTCCCCGTCCCACTGCGCGCGCGCCGTCAGCGTGACCAGTAGCACCAGGAAGGTCATGGCCGTCGTCAGGTGCATCCCGACGATCGCGGGCCCAAGACGCGAGAGCACGGTCGCGCCCCCCAGTCCCACCTGCACACCGAGCAGGAGCATGAGTACAGTCGTCATGCGACCGAACCGCGCGCGCGCCGCCGGGTCTCGCCAGACGAGCACGGCCAGGGCCAGCATCAGCACCCCCACGACCGAGGCCAGCAACCGGTGGCCGTATTCGATCAGGACAAGCGGCTCCAGCGGCGGGAGCAGGCGCCCATGGCACAGGGGCCAGTCGGGGCAGGCCAACCCGGCGCCGGTCGCGCTCACCGTCGCGCCGGCGATCAGCAGCGCGAGGGTGGCGACGCTGATCCCGAGCGAAAGCCTGCGGATCACAAAAGGTTGTATAGCCACAAGACTCCGCCGGCCGTGAAAATGACCGCCTCGACCAGAGAGAACCTGTGGGGAGGCCGCGACCCGGGCACACCGACCTGGAGCAGGTTGAGGGTCCCTTGCGAGACGGCGGGAACCACCGCGGCAGAGGCCGCGCACGCGAGTACCGTGACGAACCTTCCACTGCGGGGAACGCTCGACAAGATCGCGTGGATATCGGGCGCCCGGCTCGCGGTGATGGCCAGCACGAGCGGCAGCAACCCCACGACAACGGAGAAGCCCCCGAGAGCGACCGCCAGAAATGTCAGCACCCCCGGGGTGAAGAATGTCCGAAGGCGCCTCGCTCTCGCCGCCACGTGGATGGCGTTGAACAGTTCGTAGACGAGCACGATGTTCACCACGGGAAGGAGAAAGACGACCGTACGCCATCCCGCGCTGCCCCGTACATACCCCGCTCGACCGAGCCATTGCCAGGTGTGGTGGAACCAGTAGAAGACGTAGAGCCCAAACGTCGCGACGCACAACGCCACCAGCAGGGGCACGGGCCAGGTGGTTGAAGACCTTCGATTGGCCACGCCGGTCGTCACCGGCGGACCCCGCTCCGCACCGGCAGGTCTGGGATGGTGAATCCGCTCGCGCCCTCGAGGCATCGGGCGACCGCAAGCAGTTGTGCTTCCTGGAATGGGCCTGCCGCGAGTTGCAGCGCCACCGGCAGTCCTCCGGCCGTCAGGCCTGCCGGCACCGCGACTGACGGCAGACCTGTCGTGTTGTAGAGCCTCGAAAAGCGGCCGAGCAGCCGGCGAATGTGGAACCACTGCTCGCGGCTAGGATCGACGTCCGCGATCTGCGGCGCGCCGATGGGTACGGCCGCGCCGAGCAGTATCGGCGTGTCGTTGAGGACATGCGCCACTTCAGCGCGCAGGTGATCGAGCACGCCCCGAGCCTGCGCGACGGCCTCCGGTGACGTGGCTGCGCCATCGGCGAGCAGACGACGCACATCGGGGCCATACTCGGCCTCGCGGCCGGGAAACATCCCACGGTGGAACGCCGCCGCTTCGGACAGTAGCACGGTCACCTGTGCCTGCTGTCCGGCTTCAACATACGCCAGGTGCACCCGACGCACTGGAATCCGCGCCGCCTCGAGGGCGCGTGTCGCGCTGTCGAGCGCTCCCGCCATCGCGGGGTCCAAACCGTCTTCGAAGAACGACCCGCTCAGCCGTCCCACGGTGATCCCTGACGGCATGCGGGTCATCTCGTCCGCGTAGCGCGCCACTGGAGTGTGGCCGGCGTCCGGATCGGAGGGGTCGGAGCCGGCGATGACCCCGAGGATGAGCGCGGCGTCCTCGACAGTGCGCGTCATCGGTCCCACCGTGTCGAACGACGATGCAAGCGGCAGCACGCCGGCGCGGCTCACGCGCGAGAACGTCGGCTTCAATCCCACGATACCGCAGAGCGCCGCGGGGACCCGGATCGACCCGCCCGTATCGGTTCCGATCGCCGCAGCCGCCAGACCCGCCGCGACCGCGGCCGCGGAGCCGCCGCTCGAGCCTCCCGTGATGCAGTCCAGGTTCCAGGGGTTATGTGGGGTCCGGCCGTGTGGGTTCACGCTGGTCATGCCCAGCGCGAATTCATGGAGCGTCGTGGTCCCCAGCACCACCGCGCCGGCGGCCTCGAGACGACGCACCACCGTGGCCGTCTGTCGTGAAGGCTCGCGCCCCAGGAAGGATGACCCGGCGGCCATGGGGACCCCTTCGATTTCGATCAGATCCTTGATCGCCACCGGCACGCCGTGGAGGCTTCCGCGTAAACGGCCGGCGCGGGTGTCGGCGTCGCGCGCCTGGGCGTCCGCGCGCGCCCGCTCGCCGAGCACCCGCACGTACGCGCCCACCCGATCGTCCAACGCCCCGACCCGCGCCAAAAAGGCCTCGGTCACCTCGGCCGAACTGAGGCGGCCGTCGCGGATGCCTCGCGCGAGCGCGGTCGCAGACAGCCGAGTGATCTCGCTCATGGACAGGTCCCTCTTCTGTCCAGTCCAGCGCCTTCCTGCCGTCGCAGCGCCATCCGGCGTAGGATTCATCGCCCCCGGGTGGAAACTATCCTCCTGATCCTTTGCGCTCGGAGGCTGAGCATGTCTACTCGCCCGATCGAATCGCTGCTTGTTGAACGCCGCACGTTCACGCCGCCGGAGACCTTCCGGGCCCGAGCCACGGCCAATGACGAGTCGCTCTATGAGAGCGCCCGGCGCGATCCTGAAGGGTTCTGGGCAAAGATCGCCAGCGAGCTGCACTGGTTCCGCCAGTGGGACACAGTGCTGGATTGGAGTGTGCCGTTTGCCAAGTGGTTCGTCGGCGGCCGGACCAACATCGCGTACAACTGTCTCGACCGGCATCTAAAGACCTCGCGCCGCAACAAGGCCGCGATTGTCTGGGAGGGTGAACCGGGCGAGTCCCGCGTGCTGACCTATTGGGACTTGGCCCGCGAGGTGAACCGCTGCGCCAACGCCCTCCTGGCCATGGGCGTGCAGCGCGGCGACCGCGTGGCGATCTATCTGGGGATGATCCCCGAGTTGCCGATCGCTATGCTGGCGTGCGCACGGATTGGCGCAGCGCACACGGTGGTCTTTGGCGGTTTCTCAGCGGAGGCGCTGCGCGACCGGATCAACGACTCCCAGGCGAAGGTCGTGATCACCGCTGACGGCGGCTACCGGCGCGGGCAGATCGTCCCGCTCAAGCGCAACGTCGATCAAGCGATCACCGACACGCCGACGGTCCAGAAGGTGCTCGTCGTCCGCCGGATCGGCGAGCCGGCCAACATCACGATGGTCGAAGGCCGAGATCGCTGGTGGCACCGAGCGGTGGAAGGGATGCGGTTGGACTGCCCGGCCGAAGAGATGGAGAGCGAGGATCTGCTCTACATCCTCTACACCAGCGGCACGACCGGCAAACCCAAGGGCATCGTGCACACGACGGGCGGGTACATGGTCGGCACGTACCTCACCACGAAGTTGGTGTTCGATCTCAAAGAGGACGATGTCTACTGGTGCACGGCCGACATCGGCTGGGTCACGGGCCATTCGTATATCGTGTACGGCCCGCTGGCGAATGGCGCCACGACAGTGATGTACGAGGGCACCCCCGACTGGCCCGAGAAGGATCGCTTCTGGGCGATCGTCGAGAAGTACGGCGTGACGGTCCTGTACACGGCGCCGACCGCCATCCGGACATTCATTAAGTGGGGCGCCGACTGGCCCGGCCGTCACGATCTGTCGACACTGCGCCTGCTCGGCACCGTCGGCGAGCCGATCAACCCCGAAGCCTGGATGTGGTACCGGACGACGATCGGCGGCGACCGCTGTCCCGTCGTGGACACCTGGTGGCAGACCGAGACCGGCATGATCCTGATCACTCCACTCCCCGGGCTGACCACGCTGAAGCCGGGCTCGGCCACGAAGCCGTTCCCGGGCATCGAAGCCGACGTGGTGGATGAACAGGGCCACCCCGTGCCGGCGGATGTCGGTGGCTATCTGGTCCTGAAGCGCCCATGGCCCGCGATGCTCCGCGGCATCTACGGCGACCCAGACCGCTACAAGCAGGTGTACTGGTCGCGCTTCCCCGGTCTCTACTTTACCGGGGACGGCGCGCGGAAGGACGGCGACGGGTACTTCTGGCTGCTGGGCCGGGTCGACGATGTGATCAACGTTGCGGGGCACCGCATCGGGACGATGGAGGTGGAGAGTGCCCTCGTCGCACACCCCAAGGTCGCCGAAGCCGCGGTGATCGGGATGAGCCACGAGATCAAAGGCCAGGCGCTGGCGGCGTTCGTGACGCTCAAAGAAGGCTATGTCGGCGACGGCGCAGTGGTCGAAGAGCTGCGCGGCCACGTGGCCGACAAGATTGGCGCCATCGCCAAACCCGACCGCATCCTCTTCACGGCCGAACTGCCCAAGACGCGCAGCGGGAAGATCATGCGCCGGCTGCTCCGCGACATCGCGGAGGGCCGGGTGCTTGGTGACACCACCACCTTGGCCGACTCCACGGTCGTCCAGAGCCTGAAGGAGCGGTACGAGGAAGAAGCCGGCGGGTAGGCGCCTATGGCGCCCTGCGCCCGGCGCTAGCGGTCCGGCGGAACCGGGTCCAACATCTGCCGAAGCTTCGCCAGTGCGATCGCGAGCACCCGGGAGATGTGTTTCTGCGACACCCCAAGGCGCGAGGCGGTCTCGGCCTGGGTCAGGTCGGTGAAGTAGATGTGGAAGACGACGGCGCGCTGCAGCGTATTGAGTCGCTCCAGGGCCTCCATCACCGCCAGACGGTCTTCATGTAGCAATTCGACCGTGACGGCCTGGTGCTGGTGTCGTGCTCGATCCGCATCGACGCTTGGCTGGCCCTCGTCATCCTCCGCGTCCAGGGACAGGGTCCGCACAACCTGACGGGTCTTGAAGATTTCCACCAGCCCATCGACGTCCATACTCAGCGATTCGGCCAGCACCTCCAGCCCCGGGTACCGACCGTGCACACTGAGGTGCTCGCCGACTGCCTGGTCGATCTGCCCGGTAACGCGCTCCATCCAGCGGGGGCGCCGGACGATGCCGTTGTGATCGCGAAGATAGTGGCGGATCTCGCCGTGGACGAAGTGCCGGGCAAAGGCCAGGAACGGTGTACCGCGTGTCGGGTCGAAGTGTTCGATCGCGTTGAGCAGCCCCAGGAACCCCACCTGGATCAGGTCCTCGCCCTGAAGCGGGTTACGGTAGTCCGACGCCACGCCGCGGACGAGCGGTGAGCACAGATGCACGAGCGCCTCGCGTACCCCCCGGTCACGGGACTGGACGTACGCGGTCGCGAGTGTATCTGCCCCGGAGCGGGCCGGAGCGTACGATGACCCGGCGGGCTCCATGATGTCCGGCACCGCGGGCGCCTCGAGTATGGCATCACCCTGCATCGCCATCAGACCCTTTCCGTGCCCGTCCATCTTACACTGGCGTGTCAACGCACGACATGGACGAAAGGTTCCCGTGAACGGTGGCTACCGCATCGCGTCGAGGTTGAACGCGCGGTGGACCGCCCGCACCGCCTTCGAGGCGTCGGCTGCGGGGATGATGCAGGAAATCTTGATTTCGGACGTACTGATCATCTGGATGTTCACGCCCTCACCGGCCAGCGCGCCGAACATCGTTGACGCGACACCGGGGTTGCTGGCCATCCCGGCACCAACGACCGAGATCTTCGCCACGCCCTCAGCCGCAGCGACGTCGCCGCCACCGATCTCGCGGGCCACGGCCCGGGTCACTTCCTCCGCGGCCTGCGCGTCGGCTTTCGTGACCGTAAACGAAATGTCCGCGCGGCCGTCACGGCTGGCCGTCTGGACGATCATGTCGACGTTGACGTGCCGGCCGGCCAGCGCCGAGAAAATCCGATGGGCGATGCCGGGGACGTCCGGGATATTCCGGATCGTGATGCGCCCGACGTTGAGGTCGTGGGCCACCCCCGTGACCAGGCGAACGCGTTCCATCTCAGGGACCTCCTCTACCACGGTGCCGGGCTCCTCGCTCCACGTCGACCGCACGTGCAGCCTGACGCGGTAGGCTTTCGCATATTCCACCGATCGGGTCTGCAAGACCACGGCGCCGCTGCTGGCCATCTCGAGCATCTCATCGTACGACAGGCGGTCGAGTTTGCGCGCGTCCGGAACCAGCCGCGGATCGGCGGTGAACACGCCGGGGACGTCGGTGTAGATCTCGCAGGAGTCCGCCCCCAGCGCGGAGGCCAAGGCCACCGCGGTCACATCCGAGCCGCCACGGCCCAATGTGGTGATCTCGTGGTCAGGTGTCACGCCCTGGAACCCGGCGACCACGACGACACGGCTGCGCCCGAGTTCTTCGTCGATGCGGCGGCGGTCGACGTCCAGTACGCGCGCCTTCGTATGCACGCCGTCGGTCAGAATCCGCACCTGGCTCCCGGTCAGCGAGATGGCGCCCTGTCCCAGCTCATGGATGGCCATGGACAGCAGCGCGATCGAGATCTGCTCGCCCACCGCCATGAGCATGTCCATCTCGCGCGCCGGTGGACGCGCACTGATTTCGCGCGCGCGCGCGATCAGGTCGTCGGTCATGTCGCCTGGGGCAGACACAACCACCACAACGTCGTGACCGGACCTGCGCGCGCCCACTACGCGCGACGCCACATGCCGCAGGCGCTCGGCGTTCGCCACCGAGGACCCACCGTACTTCTGTACGATCAGTGCCACGTGACCCTACCCCTCACGCCGCGATACGCAACACGGCGTGGACGTCTGCCACCACATTCAGCCGGTGAAGGCGCGCCAGCGTCCGGCGCATCGCGGCCTCCGGCGCTTCGTGGGTGACCAGCACGACATCCGCCGTCACCCCTCGGCTCTTCTGCACGATCGAGGCGATACTCACTCGCTCTTCACCGAACGCTCCTGCGACCTGCGCAAAGACACCGGGCCGATCGGCGACCACGAGCGAGACGCAGTAGGACAACACCACGTCGGCCATCTCCTTCACGGGACGGCGATGCCCGCCGCCACTCCTGATCCGGTTGCCCACCCCGGCCCTCAGGTTGCGGGCGACGTCGATCAGGTCTCCGACCACGGCGCTGGCCGTCGGCCCCCCGCCGGCCCCACGACCC
>CBRGMJ010000054.1:0-7427 GCA_967797525.1 uncultured bacterium
GTGAGGATTGCGGAAAATCCCCAGCCGAGGCTCACGGCGGGCAGGATGAGGCCGCGAAGTCCACCCTCGGAAAGCGCCGGCAGCCATCCCAGATGGACCGCAAACACCAGGATGAGCAGCACCGAGAGCCAGAAGTTCGGCATAGCCACGCCGAGGATCGAAAAGACCCGAGCGAGGGCGTCAACCCACGTGTTGCGATACACCGCGCCGAGGACTCCGGCCATCAAACCGATAGCCGATGCCACCACCATCGTAACCACCGCCAGCGCGACGGTCGCAGGGAACTGGATGGCGATCTCATCCGCCACACGCCGCTGCGTGGAAAACGACATCCCCAGATCGGCGTGGAGCAGCCGCCAGAGAAAATCCGCGTACTGGACGACGAGGGGGCGTTCCAGACCCAGCTCCCGGCGCAGGGCCTGTATCTGGTCGGGTGTCGCGTTGCTCCCAAACAGCATGATCTGGGCCGGGTCGCCGGGGACGATGTGGAGGATCATAAACACCAGCGCCGTGATGCCGAAGAGCACCGGCACACTACCGATCACGCGGCGGCCGATATAACGACCCACGCGTTCACCTCACACTCCGGACGGCGATCTCACGCGCGCTGGAGCGCGCCTACGCGCGGAGGGTCACGTCGTAGAAGATCGGGAACCCGTTGACCGTGAACCGCAATGCCTGCACGCGGTTGGTGGACCCAAACACGGCCCGCTGCTGGTAGATGGGAATCACGATCGCGGCGTCTGTAATCATCTTCGCTGCCTGACGGATCAACGGAACCCGTTTGGCCGGATCGGCGCTCGCGTTGGACCGCGCAACCAGCTCGTCGAACTGCGGGTTGCAGAAGTGCGTGTAGTTGAAACCCTGCCCGATCTGGTCGCACGTGTACAGGGAGCGCATGAAGAACGGATCGACCGCATAGAAGAAGAAGTTGGCGAGGTGGTGCTCACCCTTCCCGTAGGTTTCGGCCGCCAGCGGGAATCCCTGGGCGACGATATCGGACTGGATGCCCACTTCCTGCCACTGCGCCTGCATGAGCTGCGTGATCTGGTCGAAGCCGAACCCGGCGATGTTGACGAACCGCAGCCGCAGGGGTTGCCCGCCCTTCTGGCGGACGCCTCCCGGCCCCACGGTCCAGCCGGCCTCGTCCAGCAACGCCTTTGCGCGGCCCGGGTCAAACCGGTATGTCTTGTCCAGAGCCGGGTCGTACCCGACGGTCGTCGGCAGGAAGATGTTGTGCGCGGGTTTGTAGATCCCGCTGTAGAGCGCTTCGACGATGGCTTCCTGGTCGGTGGCAAGCTGCAGCGCTTGACGAACCTTGAGATCGTCGGTCGGCGGCCGCTTCGAGTTGATCCAAATCGAGTACGGCATCCCGGTGACCTGCGCCGTGTACACGATGAAGCCCGCGGTGCGTTGCAGGATCGTAATGTCCGGCGGCGTCAGGTTTTCTGCGAGCTGCACTTCGCCCGTCCGAAGCGCGTTAAATCGGGTAGCCGCGTCGGGGATGACCCGGAACGTCATCTCGGCGACGTGCGGCGGTCCCTGATGTCTGGCGACCGTCGGCCCCCAGTTGTAATCGGGATTCGCGACCATCGTTACGTGGCTGCCCGGAACCCACTCCTTGAACATGAACGGCCCCGTCCCTACCGGGCGCTGGCCGTAGTTCCGGTGCCCCTGCTCGGCCAGGGCCTTCGGCGAGCTGGGGGCCATGCCGGGGGTGCAGACGTTGTTCATGAACGCCGCGTTGGGTTCGCGGAATACTACCGTGACTGTGTGTTCGTCTCGGATATCGGTGCGTTGATAAGGGCCGAGCGCCGGTCGCGCCCCGCGCGACCGAGTTTCTGGGTTCATGATGTGCTCGAATGTGTCTTTGACGGCGCGCGCGGTCAGCGGCGTCCCGTCGTGAAACTTCACGTCTTTGCGTAGATAGAACGTGTACCGGCGGGCATCCGTCGAGACCTCCCACCGTTCCGCCAGACCCGGGAAGTATTCCTGACCCTGCCGCATACCCGGCAGGCGCCACACCAGGGGGTCGAACATGTTGATGGTGTTGTACCCGGAGGAAATCAGACCGCTCGCACCGGGGTCTAGCGTGTCGGGGTTCTGCCACATGCCAAACACGACCCGCCCCTGGGGCGCAGACGCCGCCCGCACCACGGGCAGCGAGCTCACCGCCCGGACCAGGGGTGACGCCAGCGCAGCGGCGCCGATCCCCGCTGCGCCGGACAGGAACTTTCGCCTCGTCAGGTGTTTGCCCACGGTAGTTCCTCCACAATCGCCGAGACCCGTATCGGAACTGGCCTTCGCCGTACCTCGGACAACTCCTATCGTGCGGATGGCGCGGGCAGGCAGCGGGTGAGGAGCCCGCTCACATGAAGCACTTCGTGGTGTTGGATGACCCGGCCGCGGTACTGGTAGACGAACGGTGCCACCGGATCCACGCGCGCGAAGCAGGTTTTCCACGGGGACGCCGCCCACGTCGAGGTGACGGCGACCGCCACGTCGCGAATCTCAGTGGGGGAAGCCCACACCGATCCGGCCGAGTAGGGGAGGAAGGTCACGGGCACCTTGCCCCGAGTGTAGTACGCCACGGTCGCGGCGACGTCACTGCCGTTCGAGACGAGGAACGTTCCTGGGCCGAGCGCGGCGACCTCTCGTTCGACGCGCTCCGACAACTCGGCGAACCCATAGAAATCCGGCGTCAACGGCTCGGGCGGGAGCGCCGGTATGAGGTGGGACGCAAGAAGCGCCGCACCCACCAGGCCGTTTCCGAGCATGGCCCATCCCACGGCCGGGCGCCAGAGCCCCGCGGCGACCACGGCGAGGCCCAGATGCGCCGAAGCCATCCAGTGCCCCCTAGCGGCTCCGACAGGCGCCAGCACCATCGAGATGGCGACAGTGGGCAGCGCCGTCCAGAGGAGGTAACTAAAGCGTTCGTCGTGCCGCCGACGCCATGCCGCCCACATGGCCCACACGAACACCGGCAGCAGCACCCCGCTGAACGGGACATATGACTCCAGGAAGAACTTGACCCCCGGGAGACCGATCGGGATCTGGGTCAACTCGTCGACGGTGGTGACCTGTTGCCGGCCGAGCACGAGGAACTTGGCTCCCGCCCACCCGTGCGCGGCGTTCCAGCCGATCACCGGGATCAGGCAGGCGAGTGCCACGGCTGCGGCCGCGTAGGGCTCCCTCCGCCTCAACCACGGCCGCGCAGTCGTGATCAGAAAGGCCGCGACGCCGACGACGAGCCACACCATCGTCAGCTTGCTCAGGAGCCCGAGCCCGACGACCAGTCCCGCGGCCATCCAGGCATCGATGTGCCCGTGCAGACCCTTCCAGATCAGGCGAAGGGCGATCGTCCACGCGAGGAGCAGAGGTGCGTCCGGGAGCATCAGAAGGCCGCCGGTGACCCACAGCAGGGGCACCACCTGGAACAGGGCGGCGGCAATCAGCCCCACGCGCGTGTCGAACAGGTCCCGGCCCAACAGAAAGAGTGTGTACGATGTCGTCACGCCGAGGAGAAGCGCCGGCAAGCGGAGGAGCAGCTCACTATGGCCTGCCAGCGTCGTCAGATACGCAATGTAGGCGACCATCGGCGGGTGATCGCGGTAGCCCCAGTCCAGGTGCTGCGCCCAGACCCAGTAGTAGGCCTCGTCGCCGTAGAGGGGAAGGGTCGCCGCGGTCACTACTCGAACCGCCACGGCCGCTGCGATGACACCAAGAACGACGTGCGTGGTCCTGGACGCTACTCCCACTCGATGGTGGAGGGCGGTTTGCTCGTGATATCGTAGACGACCCGCGTGATGCCCGGGACCCCGCGCGTGATCCGGCTGGCGATCGTCTCGAGCACCTCATCCGGCAGCCGCGCCCAGTCGGCGGTCATCCCGTCCTCACTTGTGACCGCGCGCACGACCACCACCTGCCCATAGGTCCGCGCGTCACCCATGACGCCGACCGTGTGCACGGGCAGCAGTACGCCGAAGGCTTGCCAGATCTGACCGGAGAGCCCGGCCTCGCGAAGCTCTTCGAGCACGATCGCGTCCGCCTCGCGCAGCAGGTCGAGGCGCTCGCGCGTCACCTCACCCAGCACGCGGATCGCCAGACCTGGGCCGGGGAACGGATGGCGTGCGACCATCCGGTCAGGCAACCCGAGCTGGCGCGCTACCTCGCGCACTTCGTCCTTGAACAGGTCGCGAAACGGCTCGACGAGTCGCAGCTGCATCCGCTCGGGCAGCCCGCCCACGTTGTGATGCGTCTTGATGCGAGCGGCCGTACGGGTGCCGCTCTCGATGACGTCGGGATACAATGTTCCCTGCACCAGGAACTCGATCTGGCCGAGACGCGTAGCTTCCTCCTCGAACACGTGCACAAACTCCTCTCCGATAATGCGCCGTTTCTGCTCCGGATCCGTGACGCCGTGGAGCCTCGCGAGGAAACGGTCACCGGCGTCCACGTGTAGCAACGGGACCTGGAAGGTATCTCGAAACGTCGTGACCACCTGGCCGGGCTCGTCCTTTCGCAACAGGCCATGGTCGACGAAGACACACGTCAGTTGATCGCCGATGGCGCGGTGCACCAGCGCCGCCGCCGTCGCCGAGTCCACGCCTCCAGACAGCGCGCACAGCGCGCGCCCCCCGCCGACCTGCTCGCGAATCACCCCGACCGACCGATCGATGAAAGAGGTCATTGTCCATGTCGGCTCGCACCGGCATACACGATAGAGAAAGTTGCGGAGGACCTCGATACCCCACGGCGTGTGCGAGACTTCCGGATGGAACTGCAGACCGTACAGCCCGCGGCCCTGGTCGCCCATGGCGGCCACCGGGTTGCGATCGGTGTGGGCCAGCGCGGCAAAACCCTCCGGCATGCGCACCACCGAGTCGCCGTGACTCATCCAGCAGATGAGGCGCGGCTCGAGCCCGGTGAAGAGATCGCCACCTTCATCGACGAACAGGCGTGTACGGCCGTACTCTCGCTGTTCCGCCGCTGCCGTCCGCCCGCCAATGAGCTGCGCCATCAACTGCATCCCGTAGCAGATGCCGAGCATAGGGACGCCGGTTGAGAACAGCGCGGGGTCAACCTGAGGCGCGCCGGGATCGTACACGCTGGCGGGCCCACCGGACAAGACAATCCCCTGGGGTCGGTGCGCCAGAATCCGCGGGAGCGGGGTATCAAAGGGCAGGATCAGGCTGTAGACGCGGCTCTCACGGATGCGGCGCGCGATCAACTGCGCATATTGCGCGCCGAAGTCGAGGACGATGACGGGCCGCTGGCCAGGCCGCTGCCCCTCGGCGCCGGGTACCGGCATTGCCGTCTTCGGCAGGAACGCGGTCGTGACGCTCACGCGCCTACCGCCCTTGGCCGACCTTCTGGCTGAGTTGTGCCGCCTTGCCTTCGATCCCGAGCTGCGGTGCGATCACGAGCTCTGCCGCGTGCATGTCTCGGATCGTTGGTGCGCCGCACATCCCCATTGCCGTCCGGAGGGCCTCGGCGAGGTTGTGCGAGCCGTCGTCGACGGCCGCGGGTCCCAGCAGGATCTGCCTCAGCGTCCCGCTGGTACCCACCCGGATGCGCGTCCCGCGTGGAAGCGCCGAATGCGGCGTCGCCATGCCCCAGTGAAACCCAAGGCCTGGAGCCTCCTCGGCCCGGGCCAGCGCGGAACCCAGCATGACGGCGTCCGCCCCGCACGCGATGGCCCTGGCCACGTCGCCGCCGACCGCGATCCCGCCGTCCGCCACGATCGGCACATACCTCCCCGCGCGCCGCTGATAGTCATCCCGCGCCGCGGCCACGTCGCAGATCGCCGTCGCTTGGGGTACGCCGATACCCAGCACACGACGGCTCGTGCACGCTGCGCCTGGGCCGACGCCGACAAAGATGGCGGCCGCGCCGGCTTCGAGGAGCCCGGTGGCGGCTTCGTACCCGACACAGTTGCCGGCCATCACGGGGGCGCGCAGCCGTGACGTCAGGCTCCGCAGTGAGACGGTGCGCCCCCGCGCAGAGCGGTGGAGTTCGTTCATCACCGTGGACTGCACCAGGATCAGGTCGGCGCCGGCCTCTTCGGCCAAGGACGCCAGCCGCTCGGTCGCCGCTGGGGTCATCGAGACGGCGCACATCGCCCCGTCGCGTTTCACCTCGCGAATCCGTTCCGCAACCAGTGCCGCGTCGACCGGCGCCTGGTAGAGCCGCTGCATAACTGCAACAACCTGGTCCCCGGGCGCAGCGGCGATTTCAGCCAGCGGGTCTGCGGGATCCGCGTACCGCGTGTTGAGACCCTCCAGATTCATCACAGCGAGCCCGCCAAGGCTCCACAGCAGTCTGGCCATGCGGGCATCGACCACACTATCCATCGCCGACGCCACGAACGGCAACGCGAAGGTGTGCGGACCAATCTGCCACGATGTCTCGACATCTTCCGGATCGAGCGTGGATGCGGCGGGGACCAGCGCGATATCGTCGAGACTATAGGTGCGACGAATCCACCGGCCGCGGCCGAGCAACTCGGCACCGTGAGTGGCCGCGAGCACTGGCTCGAGATCTCGTGTCTCCGTCCGCGTCACCATGGCTCACCTCCGCGAAGTCATATACCGTAAAGCTCGGGCTTGAGTACCCCGACAAAGGGCAAGTTGCGATATCGCCCAGCATAGTCCAAACCGTATCCCACCACGAACTTATCAGGAATCTCGAACCCGCTGAAATCGATCGGGACCTCGCGCAGCCGGCGAGGTCGTTTGTCCAGCAACGCGCAAATCCGCAGCGATGCCGGATACCGGGCTTTGAGCGTCTCGAGCAGATAGTCCATCGTCAACCCCGTGTCGATGATGTCGTCGACGACCAGGACGTGGCGACCCTCGATGCTCTGGTTGATGTCCTTCAAGATGCGCACGATACCACTGCTCTCGGTCCCTGCCCCGTATGACGCCGTGGCCATGAAGTCCACGTGGCATGGGATCGTGATGGCACGAAGCAAATCCGCCATAAACACGAAGGCACCCGTTAGGATGCCCACGAGCAGCGGTTCTTTGGAGTTGTATTCGGTCGAGACGCGCCGTCCGAGCTCCCGGATTCGGTCCTGGAGGACCTCCTCCGGGATAAGGACTTCTTCAACATCATCCTTCAATCCCAACCGCGGTCTCCTAACGGGGTTTCTGCAATTATGGGGCGGCTACGCGATCGCGTCAAGTGGGTGTACGCGTCCAGTAGATCCCGTACACTCGCCCTCCTTTTCTAAGCATACCGCTGGCAGAACTCCAGCGGGGTGAGATAGTTCAGGTGCTTGTGGGGCCGGATGGTATTGTAGATGTGGGCCCAGGCCTGCAACTGTGCGCGATGGGTGGTCAGATCGGGATCGACATCCCAGACCTGATAGAATTCCTCGCGGTGCGTGCGCTGAGCGCGTTCGACGTGACTCTGCAGCTTGGGGC
>CBRGMJ010000055.1:0-7335 GCA_967797525.1 uncultured bacterium
GCCGAGGCGGACGCATGGCTCATCCTCGACGCGGATTCGCGGCTGCACCCACAGGCGCTGCCTCCACTGGTTCGGGCGCTCGAGTCCGGCGCCGACGCGGTACAGGGATTTGTCTTCCCGGTCTTCGACGACGATGCGCCCACGGTCTCGCTAGCCGCGTACAACGAGTGGATGTCTCAAACGGTCGACGACCGGCTGCGCGGCCGGTTGGGGTGGCCGGTGCGTCTGCGCGGAACAGGCATGGCTATCCGCGGGGAGATCCTTCGGGAACTCGCGCCCCAGCTGCGCACGCGCGTCGAGGATGCTGAGTTGACGCTCCTCATCCTGGCCCGGGGCGGTCGGATCGCGTTCGCGCCCGACGCGATCGTCGATGACCCCAAACCGCACAGCACCGATTTCCTCACGAAGCAGCGCGCCCGATGGCTGCAGGGTGACTGGCAGATCTGGCGATCGTACACGTCCACCGCGGCGCGTCTGATGTTCACGTTGCGGCCGGGCGTCTGGTGGTTGCTGAGCACGTTGTTGTTGAAGCCCAGAAGCCTGGTTGCACTCGCCAAGATCGCGGCGCTGGCGCTCTTGTGGCCGCTTCGCGGATACCTCGCCGCGCGCGTCACGTTTTGGCTCATCGTGCTCTCCTTCATCTTCGTCGCCATCTACTCGCTGGCGGGGCTGGCGCTCGTTCCGCCTGGGTGGCGCCGTCCTCTCATTCGCTCGATGGTTCGCGCCCCAGTGTACGTGGTCATGTGGATCCGGGCATTCTTATTGGGTCTGCGGACCCGCGAGCCCTGGTTGCGCGCGCGCGACTGACCGTCCCTCGAGCACGATCCGATAGACGTCCTGCACGCGTACGGCGACATCGCGCCACGGCCGCAGCCAGGCAGGCCGCTCGGTGTAACGCGCTCCGCGGGGCGCGCCGCCGGCGGCAAACACCGCACGCCTGATTGACGACGGCGATCTCGGGTCACAGTACCACACTGATGCGCCGAACGTCTCGCGCAGGTACGGCAGGTCGGAGACGACGAGATTGGTCCCTGCCGCGGCGGCTTCGAGGGCGGCCAGCGGCTGTCCCTCGGTCAGGCTTGGGAGGACGCAGACCGACGCCGCGGCGTAGGCTGATGACAGCAGCGGCGAATCGTTCTGCAGCCCGTCGATCCACACCCACCCCGGTTCCCCACGCACCGCGTTCGCGACGGCGCGAGCATAGGGCCCGCCGGGGACCGTCGGCGGTCCGATCAGGACGAGCGGCATGCCCATGCCGTGTAGAGCGTTGATGAGCCCGCGCTGATTCTTGCGGGGTTCGACGGCCGCCACGCAAAGCGCGAAACCGCTCAGCCCGTGCTGCTGTTCGAAGACGTCGGCGGTCGCGGCAAAGAATCGGTCATCGACCCCGTTGGGAATGACGTGGATCTTCTCGCGTGGCGTTCCGAACAATCGGTCGAGCGTCGAGGCCTCGGCGCCTGTGAGCGCAATGACGGCGTCCGCCGCGGCCAGCACCTCCCGCCGCACGCCGAACGACGTCTTGACAGGCACCAGACGGTCGACGTGTCTCCACACCCGGTAGAGCGCGTCGGCTCTTCGCGGCAGGAACACGGACGACACCACGACCGGGACGCCCCTGTCGCGCGCGCGGCCGACGATCTCACCGAGCTGGTACTCGCTGCCAAAGCAGTGCAGGAGATCGGCGTCAAACGCCTGCTTCCATGGATCGAGAAGGTCGACCTGGACGCCGAGCGCGCGCAGCGCCTCCGCGGTGCGGAGGACCTGGATCTCCAATCCCCCAAAGGCGATCGAGAACGGCAGCGGTGCCACAAAGGCGACTCTCATCAGCGCGCGAGGCTTCCCAGCAGGCGTTCCCACTGCGGGATCACGTGTTCTGCCGTGTAGACGCGTACGCGTTCGCGCGACGCGGCGACGAAGGACTCGCCGAGGGCGCCGTCGTTCAGGAGTCGTGCCAGCCCATCCGCCAAGGCGAGAGGATCGCCCGGGGACACCAACACACCGTAGCGACCACCGTCCAGCACTTCCGCGGGTCCCGACTCGCAGTCCGTCGCCACGATCGGGATCCCAAGCACCATCGCCTCGATCAACACCAGCGGCATGCCCTCCAGCCGAGACGCGAGCGCAAACACACGAGCGCGCTTGAGGAAGGGGTAGGGATTTCGGACGAAACCCGGCATGAACACCGACGAACGCAACGACAGATCCTTGACGAGCATCTCGAGCTCGTGGCGGTATGGTCCTTCACCCAGAATCAGCAGGTGGTGGTCGAGTCCCGACGCGCGCAGCCGCCCGTGGGCGCGGATGAGGACGTCGAACCCTTTGTAGAGCACGAGTCGCCCGATCCCAACCACCGTGGGCTTCGCCATGACCGCGCCGGCCCACTCGGGCAATGGATCTGCGGTCATCAGCTCGATGCGACTGACATCGACGAGGTTGGGGACGACATGGATCCGTTCGGGCCGCACAGCTGTCACCGCGCGCAGCGAGTCGGCCGCCCCCGCCGAGGGACAGACCGCTGCGGTCAACCGCGGATACGTCCAGCGCACCCAGCGTCTCGCCCGCGGCGCGACGATGCGCAGGTACGGCTCCAACGCCGTGTGCACCCACCCGACAACTGGTTTGCGCGCGATCAACCCGCCGAACAGAGCGAAGTACGTCGAATCCAGCTCGAGACAGCCAACAACGATGTCCGCGGACCGGGCGCGCTCGATGACGGTACCGGCGACCCGAGGAAGCGCGTAGCGAAAGCGTTGGCCACCGTCGACGAGATAGTCAACACGGAGTCCGTCCGGGACGTCATCCGAGTAGACACCTTCGCGTTTCAGGATCAACAGTGAAGGATCGAACACGTTGGTATCGAGCCTGCGCAGGACGTCCAGCACTACCCGCTCAGCCCCGCCACCGGCGAGGCTCAGCAACATGAACAACGCTCGGACCCGCCTAGGCACGGGCCGAGGCCAGCACCCGCGAGGCGAAGTCGAGGTGTCGCCGCACAAATGACTCCAGGGTGAATTGGGCGAGGTACGCCTCCAGGTTTCGCCGACCAAGAAGTCGGAGCTTCCCGAGTTTGGTCAACTCGACCAACGCGTCGAGATACGCGCTGGCTTCAGAGGGGCTCGCGACCACGACGCCATGGGTGATCTTGGACAGCCAGCGGTTCCCGCCGGTCGCGCTGGTCAGCACAACTTTGCCCATCGACATGGCCTCCAGGATCCCCAGGTCGAACAGTGTGTATTGGTTCGGAGCCATCACCACATCGGTAGCGTTCACGTAGTCGCCAACGTCTTCGGCAAGCCACCCAAGATCGCGGTGGCCGGGCAACCCGTCCGGTTTCAGCCAGCCCGCTCCGCCCGAGATGAAGGCGAAGCGCCCCGGATGGCGCGCCGCGGCAGCCCTGACGACCTCGAGGTAGCGATCGAATCCCTTGAGCTCATCGTATCGGCCAAAAAACCCCACAAGCACCTGTCGCTCGGTGACACCCAACCGCTGACGGATCTCCGCCGGGGGCGTCGTCATGATCATGGGCTGCACACCACTGAGGATATCGTGAAAGGTCAGGCTCAAGAACTGCTCGCGCATTGCGCTTGAGCCTTCGAAATACGCGTCCACAGCTTCGCGGACCGGCACAATGATCCCATGAGCCCGGCGATAGATCCGCAACTCCAACCGACGCAACGACTCTCTCAGACCGGACCAGTCGTATTCGCGACCGTGCTCCGCCCGCAGCCAGTACACCTCTTCGGCAGACGCGTCGACCGGGGAATGCGGCATAACGAACACCTGCTGTGTCCGGGGCCCGCCGCCCTGCCGCACGTACCACCAGGCATGGCGCGCATCGTGGAACACGACCGCCGGATACGACGCCAGGTGGTCATGCATCGCCTGCGGGAGCCGGCCAAACCGCCAGCGGGACGCTACCTGCCACGCCGTCAGTCGGCGGCGCGCCTTGTAGCGCATCATCCTCCGTTTGAAGGCGGGCCAGCCTCGCTCTTCGCGTACCTGGGCGCCAGCGAGCCACGAGGACCGCTGCGACGACTCGTTCGCGGCGACCACATCGATCAGACTTCGAGAGACGTGTCCAATGAGCCCAAGCCTGAGGTTGAACAAATACCCTGCGGGCCCCCCACCGGGGCGGATAAACGGATAGTAGTGCGCCACGGCGGCGGTCATGCGGCCGTGTCCTCAAAGAGCTTCAACGCGCGGGCCACCGCCTGGTCCATGTTGTAGTACTTGTAGTCGGCCAGACGGCCCGCGAACAAGACCGTGCTGCGCAGACGATCGGCCTCCTTCTGATAGTGCGCGTATCGCTCGCGGTTCTCTTCGCGCGGGACCGGATAGTAGGGTTCGTTCTCACCCGGACGATGCGGCATGGGGTACTCGGTGACCACCGACGTCTTCGCGGCCTCCTGGCCGGTCAGATGCTTGAACTCCGTGATCCTCGTGTAGGGCACGTCGTTGGGGTAGTTGACCGTCCCCACTTCTTGGAACCATTCGCGCTCGACGGTCTGGACCTCGAAGCGCAGGCTACGATACGGCAGCGGGCCGTGCAGATAGTCGAAGTACGCGTCGATCGGCCCTGTGTAAATCATGCGATTGAACCGGACCTCACCGGTGATCGCCCGGTAGTCGGTGTTCACCCGCACGTCGATCCTCGGGTGCCGGAGCATCCGCTCGAACATTGCCGTGTAACCGTGCGTGGGCATCGCCTGGTACGTATCCTGAAAGTACCGATCGTCGCGGCTGATCCGTACGGGCACACGCCCGGTCACCGAGGGATCGAGTTGCTCGGGCGTCAGACCCCATTGCTTCAGCGTGTAACCATAAAAGATGTGCTTGTAGACGAACTCGGCCAGCCCGCGAACGTCCGGATCCTCGGCGTCCAGCATGCGGAGAATAGGCACATGCGCCCCCGACCCGTAGAGGCTGTTGAGTCTTGCCTCGAGCCGTTCTGCCTGCGGGCGAGGCACCAGACGTTCCAGCGAGTTGAGGTTGAACGGCACCGGAACCTTGTGGCCTTCCACGACCGCCAGCACGCGGTGTTCGTACGCCCGCCAGGTCGTGAACTGACACAGGTAGTCCCACACCCGCTGGCTGTTCGTGTGAAAGATGTGTGGCCCGTACTTGTGGATCAGAATCCCCTGTTCATTATAGTAGTCGTAGGCGTTGCCGCCGACGTGCCCTCGCCGATCAACCAACAGCACGGTCTGCTCGATCTGGCTGGCGATGCGCTCCGCGAGCACGCAGCCCGTGTACCCGGCCCCGACGATCAGCCAGTCAACGGTCATCCCACGTCTCCGGGCATCACCGTCGCGCCACGGACTGGGTCCAGATTCCGCCAGCGCAGGTACCCGTACATGGTGAACGTGACGAAGGCCTCGGCGATAACGACGGCCCACGCCATCCCCACTTCGGCAAACCTCGGCGCCAACCAGAATGCCAGACCGAGGTTGAGCACTCCCGCCGCGAGAATGATGCTGTTGAAGACGTGGTCGAGCCCGAGTGGTAGCATCCATTGAATGCCGAGCACGTTGCTCGCGGCGATCAACGGCAGCAGCAGGGCCAGGACGCGGAGCACCGGCACCGTGGGATCGAACATCGGACCGAGCAAGATGCGGACCAGGAACGGCGCGCCGAGGTAGGCGACGAGACCCAGGAGCACGCCACCGGCCCCCATGACCCGGAGTCCCGTCTGCGCGAGCCGGACTGCATCTTCCCAGGCACTTCGGACCAGATGGCTCAACCTCGGGTAGAGCACCTGCCCAAACGGCCCGAGCAGGCCCAGCAGCGCCTTGCTGATGCGCTCGGCCGCGGAGTAGTAGCCGACGATGGTGGGTGTTGCGAACAACCCCAGGATGAACGCGTTCCCCACCGTGTACAAGCTCACGGCGCTGCGGAACACAAATAGACTCCACCCCAACCGCAGAGCACTCCAGCTCGCGCGCACGGATGGGCGTTGCCACGGGACCTCCCGCCACGCGACCACGAACCCGATGACCAGCGTCAGCATGCCGGCGACGAACTGCAACACCAGCACCACAGCCGCGTCGTGCGGGGTTTTGACGAAGAGAAAGATGCCGGCGGTCGTGAGCACCTTGGCGCCAACGTCGAGCGCCGCGACGAGCCGCATGCGCTCGAGCCCCTGAAAAAGCCAGACAAGACTTGCGCCTTGCGTAATGGCCCAACAATATGCCGCCCACACGAGCAGTGGCTGCTCTCGCAATACAGGCACCCAGGACTGCGCGAGCAGCGGAACCGGGAGTAGCGCCACCGCGAGCGCCACCTGTCCACCAACCACACCGGCCAGGAGCCCAGCCACCCGGTCGCGATCGTCTCTCGACCGCGCCACTTCACGGGTCGCGGAGAGCGAAAACCCGTACTCGACCACCAGTCGGACGTAGTTCCCCAACCCCTGCGCCATGGCCAGGATGCCCCAGCTTGCCGGACCGAGCACGCGCGCCAGATACGGCACGGTGATCAAAGGCAACACATAGTTCGCCAAATACACGCCGTACAGGGAAAGGGTGCTCTGGATGAGGCTGTGATCGAGGAGACCGCCAGGCCCGAGTATCGGCCGGTTCACCTGTGGGGACGATGGCTGCATGGTCGAAGGTGAGCCCGCAATCACCTCATGGAGGGCCCGGAGCGCCGAAGTATGTCACAACCCGAATACCATTCACCAGACTATCTGAGAGCGTCTCGAAACGCCAGCGGTTTTCGCGACTCCACTGTTCGACGACGAGGTGGCCGAAGCTCCCGCCTGACTGCGGGATGTAGGACCATCGGCGCACCTGTCTGGCGGCGAGACGGTCCACCAGAGAGCGAAAGTCGTCGACGGTGGTCACATAGAGCAGCTGTTTTTCGAAGTAGATCGGCCCAGCCCCCAGCGCCAACCACTCGAGCGAGGTCACGATCACATCGGCGGGCGCGGTGCGCAGTGACTCGTTGACGCGGCCGTTGCGGGCGAGGGCAAACTCTACGTACTCGACGCCGGCAAGTTGGATCACGATGCTGGCACAGAGCACCCACATGGCGACCGATCGGGTGGCGTGCCACAACCGGGCGTCTGCGAGCCTGACCCTGTCGAGGGCAGCGACCGCCAACCAGATGAGAGGTGGCACAATGGGCAGCAGGTATCGCGGGCCCCACTGGAGCCCGCCGTGTGTTCCAGTGACGACCAGCGCGGCGCTGAAGAGCACGCAGACCGCCCACAGCCACACCTCCCACCGGCGCAGGCCTCCGCCGATTAACGCCAGCACCACGAAGGGAGCCGCGGGGAGCAGACCAGAAACCGATGAGCGCGCTGGCAATCAAGGACGAGGCTGAAGCCAGGAAGGC
>CBRGMJ010000056.1:0-7326 GCA_967797525.1 uncultured bacterium
CGCCCGCGGCGGCGCGCGGGTCGCGCTACCGCTGCCCATGCGCGGTCTCACCGTCATCTCACGATAGCGCGGCGCCAGCGGCGCCGGACACCGGGCGACGGCCCGAGGGAGGGACGGGGACGCGTGTCATCTGTGCTGTTGCGAAACGGCAAAGCGATGCAGTTGCAGGGCGTGTCCAACGGCGCCCATCTCGACATCGGTATCGATCACGGCGGTCGGGTGATCCTAGTCGGAGCCTGGGACGGTCGCCAACCGTTCGATCGAACGGTCGATCTGCGCGGCGCGTGGATCTCGCCGGCGTGGATTGACCTGCACGTGCACTGCTACTACGGTGGCACGTGGCTCTCCCTCCGGCCCGAGCAGATCGGCCCGGCGTCGGGCGTCGGTCTCTTGGTGGATTGCGGGAGCGCGGGCGCCGCGAACTTTGCGGGGCTACGCGAGTTCATCATCGAGCGGTCCCCATTTCCCATTCTCGCCTACCTGAATATCAGTCTGATCGGCCTCGTCGCGGCCAACCGCGTCAGCGAGCTCATCGGCGACGCGGTGCTCGATCCGGTGCGGACTGCGGCGTGCGTAGAAGCGCACCGTGACCTCATCCGGGGCATCAAGGTGCGGGCCAGCCACCAGGTCGTTCGTGAGTGGGGCATGGCGCCGGTCCGTGTTGCGAAACAGGTGGCGCGCGCTGTTGGGCTACCGTTGATCGTCCACATCGGCGAGGCGCCCCCTACACTTGGCGAGATACTCGATATCCTCGAACCCGGTGACGTCGTCACGCACTGCTTCACCGGCCGGATCACCACGTCGATCGGTCGGCACGAGCCATACTTTCGGCGGGTGCAAGACATGACGGCACAGGGCCTGATCCTGGATCTGGGGCACGGGCAGGGGAGTTTCAACTACCAGACCGCGCGCAGGGCTATCGAGCGGGGTCTGCTGCCGCACGTGATCAGTACCGACCTGCACGTCGGCTGCATCTGGGGGCCCGCGTGGGACCTGGCAACGACGATGTCAAAGATGCTCACCGTGGGGATGTCTCCAGCCGACGTCGTGGAGCGTGTGACGACGGGCCCGGCGCAGTTTCTGCGCCTGGAACATTGGGGGGCCGTTCAAACGGGCACGCCAGCGCGATTTACGATTTATGAGATCAGCGAGGGCAGCGAGAGACTCCCGGATTCTGACGGAACCCTCGAGACGATTCGGCGGTTCTACGAGCCACGACACACCATCATCGGCGACACGGTGACCCCCGCCGCGCGCAACACGATCCGGGATCGAACGAGCGTTTCGATCTAGGTCGCGGGAGGAAGCCGCACGCGTAGTCGCCAACTGCATTAGACAGGCACCTCGTGGGGGGGACGCGTGGATCCAATCACCAGACGGATCCGGGACCTCGTGGATCGTGAACGAGCGTTCCGGGCCAGGGATCTCTACTTCTATCTCCAGCCGGTTGAGGCCGTGGACGGCGCCTACGCTGTGATCGGTGGCCGCCGGATGCTCATGGCGTCGTCCTATTCGTATCTCGGCCTCATCGGGCACGCTGCCATTGAAGAGGCGGCGAGAGACGCGGTGACCCGCTACGGCACCGGCACGCACGGGGTTCGGCTCCTCGCCGGCAACACCGACCTGCACGACCGGCTCGAGCGCCGTCTCGCCGCCTTCACCCGCGCGCAGGCCGCCGTTGTGTATTCGAGCGGGTACCTGGCCAACTTTGCCGCCATCTCGGCGCTGATCGGCCGGGGCGACGTCGTCGTCTGTGACAAACTCGATCACGCCAGCATCGTCGACGGGTGCCTGCTGTCCGGCGCGCGGTTCGTCCGTGTCCCGCACAATGACATCGCGGCCTTCGACCGCGAACTCGCTCGGGTGCCGGAGGGTTCGAGCGCGCTGGTTGTTGTCGATGCGGTCTTCAGCATGGACGGCGATGTCATCGACCTGCCGCCGCTGGTGGATGTTTGCCGGCGCCGCAACGCCTGGCTGATGGTTGACGAGTCTCACTCGTTGGGAGTATTGGGTGAAGCCGGCCGGGGCATCGAGTCGCACTTCGGGCTCGAGGGCGCGGTCCAGGTCAAGATGAGTTCGCTTTCGAAGAGCATCCCCTCGCTTGGCGGCTACGTCGCCGGATCGTCTGAGTTAGTGACCTATCTCAAGCACGCGTCGCGGGCGTTCATCTTCTCGGCCTCGCTCGCCCCGGCCAGCACAGCGGCGGTGATAGCCAGCCTGGATGTCATGGAGGCTGAGCCCGGGCGCGTGGTGCGCCTGCAGACAAATGTTCGCCGTCTGCGCGCCGGGCTGCGCGCCGCCGGCGTCCCCGTGCGCGACGACCCCACGCCGATCGTCCCGGTGATCACGGGCGATGATGACGCTGCGCTGCGGATGGCGCGGTATCTTTTCGACCGCGACATCTTCGCGCTGCCGGTCCTTTCGCCGGCCGTCCCGCCGCACACGAGCCGTCTGCGGATCACGGTGACCGCTGCCCATACCGACGCGCAGGTGGACGAGGTCGCCAACGCGGTCGCGGCCGCCTGGCGCGAGGTCGTGCCTGCCCTCGTGGAGGACTAGTCGCTAGGAGGGGGCGCCGATGGGTGACATCGTCAACGTCATTTGGGTCTTGGTCCTGTTGCAGGTGTTCATCCCGCTGATCCAGCAGCGGCTGCAGGCGGGGCGGCGCCTGGTGGCGATCCGCGCGCTCGAGGTGCGCCGGAAGTCTCGAGTGATCACGATGATCCACCGGCAGGAAACGATGAGCCTCCTGGGGCTGCCGATCGCCCGGTACATCGACATCGAGGATTCCGAACAGGTCCTTCGCGCGATACGGCTGACGCCCCCGGAGATGCCGATCGATATCATCCTGCACACCCCCGGCGGGCTCGTGCTCGCCGCGGAGCAGATCGCGTCGGCGTTGAAGCGGCACAAGGGGAATGTCACGGTGTTTGTCCCGCACTACGCCATGTCCGGCGGGACGTTGCTCGCCCTCGCTGCCGACGAGATCGTCATGGACCCCGACGCCGTGCTCGGACCGGTCGACCCACAATTGGGCGGCCCGCAGGGCAGTTATCCCGCTGCGTCCATCCTCAAAGCCCTGGAACAACCCAACCCGAATCGCGATGACCAGACGCTGATCCTCGGCGACATCGCACGAAAGGCGCTCCAGCAGGTCCACCAGGCGGTCTATACGCTGCTCCTGGAGCATCAGACACCGGAGAAGGCGAACGAGATCGCGCGCACGCTGAGCGACGGCCGTTGGACGCACGACTACCCCATCAGCCCCGACGAGGCTAGATCCTTCGGGCTGCTGGTCAGCGACTCGATGCCGCGCGAAATGTACGAACTGATGGATCTGTACCCGCAGACCCGGCAGCGCCGGCCCGGCGTGGAGTTCATCCCGGCGCCGTATCGCCCCGCGCCTCCCACGCCGAGCAAGGGCGAGTAACCGTCGAGACCCTATGACGCGATACGCGTTTGTCACCCTCTGGCATATTGGTGCTCCCATCGATAGCATCTGGGAGGAGATCGCCCACCCCGAGCGCTGGCCGTCGTGGTGGAAGTTTGTCGAACGGGTGGAAAGACGCGAGGAGGGCGATGAGAACGGGGTCGGCAGCCTCTGGCATCACGAGTGGAAAACGGCCCTACCGTACAAACTCATCTTCGATCTTCGGACAACGCGCGCCGAGAAGCCTCAAATCCTGGAGGCGGCGTCCACCGGCGAGTTGAGCGGCACGGGCCGGTGGCAGTTGACGCCACAGGCCTCTGTGACCGTCGTACGATACGATTGGAAGGTCAGCACGACCAGGAGCTGGATGAACCTGCTGGCGCCGCTGGCGCGGCCGCTGTTCGCGTGGAATCACAAGGTCGTCATGCAGGAAGGCGGCGAAGGCCTAGCCCGGCTCCTGGGGGCAAGGTTGCTGCAGGCCTCGCACTCGTCCACGACTTCGTAAGACGCCGTCATTGCGCCGCGCCCCGATCATCGCGCCACTCCGCCATCTGGCCATGGTCAACTTTGCCGTTCCACCCACACGCGTCCACACGTACATCCCGGAAGGGTTCGAGCTCGACCTGCGTCGCGACGCGTCGGGCACACTGTGGGCGCTGGTGTCGGCGGTCATGTTCGAGAATCAACAGGCCGGCCCATCGGCGCCGATGCTGCGGTTTCTCCGCGCGACGTTCGTCCAAGTGAACTACCGTACGTACGTCCGGCGCGCGGGCCGCGCGGGCGCCTGGTTCTTTAAGGTCGTGATGGGGACACGACAGGCCGACGTGCAGCGGAAGCTCTTCCACGCGCCGACGTACAGCGCGCCCATCACGCTGCGTCACGAGTGGGACGCGGCGCGCCGCACGTACCGAACGTACCGGTTCGACTGCACCGCATCCCCGCATCGCCTGAGCGCGGAACTCGCCGGCGAGGACGCGCAGCTGGTCCCGGGGCCACTCTTTGAGTCGGCGGGTGAGATGACCGAATGGCTCACCATGCGACCCGATGGATACTTTCACGACCCCCGCGCCCGGCGGATCTCCTCCATGCCGGTCCGGCACGAGGCCATGAAGCCCATAGCCGCTCGGGTCATTGGATTCTCGTCAGAGGTGCTCGACCAAGTCGGGCTCGTTCCCGCAGCAGAACAAGCCCGTCCCTATGCGGCATTCTTCCAGCCCACGATCGATTTTTTCGGAGAATACCCGCGCCGGTTGGCGTGAGGCGCGGAAACTGGCTAGAGGTAGGCGGTCGGTTCGAGCCCATAGTCGACGGGATCCCACCCGTCGACGATCTTACGCTCGCGTTCCATCCCCAGATCGACGGTGTAGGGTTCGACCTTCTCGCCGGCCCGTGTGCTCACCACCTTGACACCCGGGCGCGTCACGTCCCACTCGGCCGGGGAGACCACGACCGCCAGTTCTCCGGTGTCGAGCTCGACCAGCGATCCCACGGGGTAGAGCCCCATCAACTGGACAAACACTTTGCTGACCACAGGGTCGAAGATCTTGCCAGCGTTCTCGAGGATGAACCGCGCGGCATCACCGGGCAACATCGGGCGCCGGTAGGCGCGGCGCGACGACGTCGCCGCATCGAAGAAGTCCGCCACCTGAACGATTCGGGTCAGCAGGTGGGGTGTGTGCTTGACCGTGATCGACGGGTACCCGCTCAAGTCGTAGTTGGCATGATGTTCGAAGGCCACGACCATCGCCAGCCGGAGCTGATCGGGGAGTTCTCGGAGCAGGTGCGCGCCGTAGAGCGTGTGCCGCTTCATGATCTCGCGTTCTTCCGGCGTGAACTCCCCGGGCTTGGCGAGGAGCGTCCGGTCGATGCGTACCTTGCCGATGTCGTGAAACAGGGCCGCCAGACCTAACGTACTCAGCGCCGTCCGGTCAAGTCCGAGCTGCGCCCCAATCATGAGCGAGAGGATGGTGACATGCACCGAGTGATGACAGGTTTCTTCGTCATGGTCCTTGAGGGCGGTCATCCCCATCAATGCCAGCTTGTCGCGTGCCACACTCTCAATGAGGGAGGTCACGACCAGCCGGGCTTTCCGATACTGAAGCGGCAGATGATCTGACGCGCGAAAGTTCAACTCCTCAACGGCCCGTAGGGCCGCGCGGTAGACGTCGTTGGGGTCCACGGTCTTCGCTGCCCCCGGATCTCCGATCGTCTGGGTTCGCCCGACGACGATATGGGGCGCCCCGAGGTGCTCGAGACGCGCCGCCGCGCCGCCCGCGCGCTGCAGATCCGCGAGGTTGAGATTCAGGACCACGATGAGATGCCCCAGTTCCTGCGGCGCGAGCCCCACGCGGAACTCGATGACGGCGATCTCACGCTCGCCCAGTTCGAGCATGAAGGAGTGGAGCTGCAGACTTTCCTCCAGCAGCAAGGTGGTTTCGAGAAAGAACGATTCCTCGTGGATGGACAACCGGACAGACGGGCGCTCGGCCATGTAGTGCTGGACAATCTCGAAGAGTTCGGCCATGGCGTGGATCGCCACGGGATGGTCGCCTCCGTAGAGCGCGACGATCCGCCTTGCCCGCGAGAGAGCTCGCGGCACCTCCCCGGGCTTCCGGGCGGCCATCGTGATCACAGCCGGCTGGCCTCGCGCCTCAAGGCCACGGTGATTGGGTCGCCCTGCGGTGTCGCCTCACCGGAAAGAGCGGTGGCGGCGACCGCCGCTAGTCGCTTCAGTTCGCGACCCCGCCACCCAACGACAAGACGACGGCGCGCGAACCCTTGTAGCGTGGGCAGCGCCTCCTCGGTACCGTAGCACTGCAGCGCTTCGAGCGCGGCCCGCTTCATTTCGAACTCCCTGTTGAACGGGTCCCGCCGGTCGAGCAGGGCAACGATGCGGGGCAGGGCCTGCCGCACCCCGATCGTCGTGAGCGACAACAGCACACGCAGCCGGATGCGCGGGTCCGCGTCGTCGAGACATCCTGCGAGGAGCGCCTGGGCGTCGTCCGGCCCCAAACGGGCCAGCGCGTCGACCGCCTCGCGACGGACCCGGTACTCGGCGTGGTGCAACAGGCGGTTGAGATACGGGAGCACGCGCGGGTGCTCGAGACGCCCGAGAATGCTGGCGATGTTTCGTACCAGATACCAGCGGGGATCCGAGGCATGCTGGCCGATCTCATCCACGCGATCCCGGCATAGCAGCACGATGAGATCGCACAGCAGCGCGCGCATGCCGGCACGTTGTTCCTGCCCGAGCGCGCCGACCAGTGGGCTCGCCAGCTCGGGGCCCAAGATCTTGAGACACGGGTAGATCTCGCTCTCGGTGATCGCGTGGCGTTTCTCCCACAGCGTCGAGAGGAGGACCTCGAGAAGCGGTCCGTGCGCGAATGCGTAGAGCAGATCCGCCGCGATCTTGGACCGGCCGGTCTTCGCCGGGGTGACCATGCTCCTGAGAGCCTGGAGCATGTCGGCGACGACCGCGAAACGGTGGTGATCGGCCAACCATCGGAGGTGCCCTTCCAGGGCGCCGGCGGCATCGCTCAGTTCCTGCTCGTCTTCCTCATCGCGCATGACGTCGACGAGCGTCCGGGCCACCGGTTCGATCACGCCGGCTTCGTCCATCGCCTGGGCCTCCCTCAAACACGACGCGGATTCATCCGGGCCGACCTCTACCTGGATGTCATCGAACTCCACGTGGCGTTGGGGCCGAGGGGTGGTGGCTCTGGGCGCCGGGAGCCTGGCCATGATGGCCGAGGTCAGCCCCCCGACATCGCGCCCGGAAGACACCAGGCGGGCTTCGAGGGTGGAGATCACGGCTTTGGTCTTGTCGGGATCGATCGCCAAGGGGAAGATCGCCTCCACCTGCTCGGCGACCCGCTGCCCCACATTGCCGGCGGACA
>CBRGMJ010000057.1:0-7303 GCA_967797525.1 uncultured bacterium
AAGCCGCTGCCGCGCGTTGGACCGCGGAGGCCGACCGCCAGCGCGCTGAGCGGCGCCGAGTGATGACCGAGGCCCGCAGCGCCGGCGAAGCCTTGATCGACGACACGCGCCGGAGGCTCGATGCGGTGCTCGCCGAGGTCCGCCGGGCTCGCACCGAGCAGTCGGCCCGGGATGCGCGCGCGCAGCTGCGCGACATCTTGGAATCGCTACCGGCCGCCGAGCCGGCGCCGCCACCGCCGGGCGAGCCCCTCGAGGCGGTATCCGCCGGGCAAACCGTGTTTGTCGCGCCACTGGGCCGCGTCGGCGTCGTCCGCGCCGCCCCCGACGTGCACGACGAGGTCGAGGTGGATATGGGATCCCTGCGCACGCGCGTGCCCCGCAGCGCGCTGCGCGCGGCGGTCGCGCCGCCGGCCGCCGCGCGGCCCGACGCCGTGGTCCCACACACTCCCGCGGTGCCGCTCTCGCTCAGCGTCAGGGGAGAGACCGTGGACGAAGCGCTCCTGGCCGTCGATCGGTATCTCGACGAGGCCGTCCGGGCGCGCCTGCCTCAGGTCACCGTGATCCACGGCAAGGGTACGGGCCGGCTACGCAAGGCGATTCACGACTTCCTGCGCGGGCATCCTCACGTGAAGCACTTCCGCCTGGGCGAGCGCGGCGAAGGCGACGCGGGCGCCACCGTTGTCTCTTTGGAGGTCTAGCCGGATGCCGGTTCTTGCCCCTGAGGTCCAGCTCGAACGCCTGCGCCGCGGGACCGTCGAGATCATCTCCGAAGAGGACCTGCTGGCCAAGCTGCGCGAGGGGCGGTCGCTGCGAGTCAAGCTGGGCGTCGATCCTTCGTCACCCGACCTGCACATCGGTCACGCGATCGTGCTGCGCAAGATGCGTCAGTTTCAGGATCTGGGTCATGAAGTCATCCTCGTGATCGGTGATTTTACCGCAATGATCGGCGATCCCACGGGGAAGAAGGCCGCGCGCCCGATGCTGACACCCGAAGAGGTTGAGCGCAACGCGGCGACCTACCGGAAACAATACAGCCTGATCCTGGATCAGAACCGCACGCGGGTGGTATTCAACAGCCAATGGCTCGGCGCGATGTCGTTTGCCGACGTCATCCGCCTGGCCGCGCGGGCCACGGTCGCGCGCATCCTTGAGCGCGATGACTTCACAACGCGGCTGCGCGGAGGGATCCCTATTCATCTGCACGAGTTGCTGTACCCACTGTGCCAGGCGTATGACTCTGTCGCGATCCAGGCCGACGTCGAGCTCGGCGGCACCGACCAGAAGTTCAACAACCTGATGGGCCGCGAATTGCAGCGCGAGACGGGTCAGAGTTCGCAGGTCGTGGTGTTGACCCCCTTGCTGCCGGGGCTCGACGGCGTCGAGAAGATGAGTAAGTCGCTGGGCAACGCGATCGGGATCACGGACCCCCCTAACGACATGTTCGGAAAGGCCATGTCGATCCCTGATACCCTGATGCCGGCGTACTTCGAGTTTGCGACCGATCTTCCGATGAATGAGGTCACGGCGATCCGCGACGGGCTGCCCGCGGGCACGGTGCACCCCAGGGATGCCAAGCGGCGCCTGGCGAGGGCGATCGTCGAGATGTGGCACGGTGCGAAGGCGGCCGAAGCCGCCGAGACGGCCTTCGCGCAGGTGTTCGTGGAAGGCGATCTGCCCGACACGATCCCCGAGACCCCGGTCTCGGCGGAGGATGCACCGGGGGGCCGCATCCGCCTGGTGAAGCTGTTGCTGGTCACGGGGCTGGCCGAGAGCACGCGCGACGCCCGCCGGTTGATCAGTCAGGGGGGCGTCTCGATCAACGGGGCCCGGCTGCACGACATCGATGCCGAGGTGGCCGTCCACGACGGGCTGATCGTGCGCGTCGGCCGGCGCCGCTTCGCCAGAGTCCGCACCACCTGATTTCTTTCCAAAGACTCGCTGTTCGTCTGGGCGCTGCAGACCTACCGTCGGCACCGGCGCGAGTATCCACAGATCATCGCCCGATCCGAACACGCTCATCTCACCCTCGTACGGTTGCGCTCGCCTGCGGCCACGGCTCGCTGGCTTGCGGGGTTGGGAGGACCGAACTTTCCCGCCGCCGAAAAGCCCACAACGTCCAGTCACGCCAACCGGAGGGAGCCACCAACCCATGCAGCAGAAGATCGTGGCCGCCATTGATGCCGCGGCCGGAGAACTGACCGCTCTTGCCCGCAAGATCCATGCCACACCAGAGGTCGCGTTTCAGGAACGTCAGGCGAGCGCTTGGCTCGCCGAGACGCTCGAGCGTCACGGCTTTCGTACGCAGCGCGGCATCGCCGATCTGGAAACCGCGTTTCGAGCCGAAGCCGGCGGCAACGGCCGCGGGCCCACCGTGGCGATCCTGGCGGAATATGACGCGCTGCCCGAGATCGGTCACGCTTGCGGTCACAACCTGATCTGCACCGCCGCACTGGGGGCCGGCATCGGCCTCGCCGCGGTCCGCGACCAACTGCCGGGCCGGGTACTGGTCTTGGGGACGCCGGCGGAGGAGGGGGGCGGCGGCAAGGTCATCATGCTCGAACGCGGCGCCTTTGCAGGCGTCGACGCCGCGATGATGTTCCACCCGGCGGGCTACACGCTCTCCGAGCGCCCGTCGCTCGCGTCATACCGGCTCTCGCTGAAGTTTCTCGGCAAAGCCGCGCACGCGGCGGCAAAACCCGACGAGGGGATCAACGCGCTCGACGCGATGATTCAGACCTTTTCCGCGATCGGTCTGCTGCGGCAACAGCTGCGCGACGATACCCGCGTCCACGGCATCATCACGTACGGGGGCGCCGCGCCCAACATCATCCCCGACCGCGCGGAAGCGGTCTTCACGTGCCGCGCCGCGGACGCCGGGTACGCTAAGAAGGTGCTCGATCGCGTCATCGCGTGCGCCGAGGGCGCGTCGACCGCCACCGGCGCCAAGCTCGAGTACGCCGTCCGCAAGGGCTACAATGCCATCAAACCCAACCACCCGCTGGCGGCGACGTTCTCAGGCCACCTGGCGGCGCTCGGGTTTCCGCTCGACACTGCCCCTGAGCGGCCGCGGATGGGATCGACCGACATGGGCGACATCAGCCAGGTCCTCCCGTCCATTCATCCCTACGTCTCGATCGGACCGAAGGCGCTCGGCGGGCACACGATAGAGTTCCGGGAAGCCGCGCTGTCCGAGAAGGGGTTCACGGCAATGCTCGCCGCGGCCAAGGCGATGGCCCTGACCGGCTACGATCTCCTCACGCAGCCTGAGCTGATGGCGCGCGTGCGGCACGACTTCGAGGAGGCTCCGGCCGCCGCGGCGTCCTGAGGCGAACCCGCCTTCGATGCCTGTGGTCGATGTTCACAGCCACTACTACCCGCCTGACTACCTCGAGGCGCTCGAGCGCGGCCCGAGTAACGTCCGGGTCACACACGATCCCCAGGGCAATCCGCTGCTGCACTATCCGGGTGACTACAACATCGTGGTGCGCGGGCATCGCGACATTGCGTACCGGGCGCAGGTGCTTGACGAGCACGGCGTCGACCGGCAGGTGTTGACCCTCACGACGCCGGGCACCCACGTCGAGACCCCTCGGCGCGCGGCCGAGCTCGCCAAGCTCGTCAACGATGCGTTTGCGACGGCCGTGGCGGTGTCGGCCAGCCGCTACAGCGCCCTGGCGACCTTGCCCTTGAACGACCCGGCCGCGTCGGCCGTCGAACTCGAGCGCTGCATCACGTCGCTGAAGCTCCGCGGGGCGATGCTGTTCAGCAACATCGGTGGCGTGGCGTTGGCCGACCGGCGGTTCTGGCCGGTCTACGAAGTGGCCGAAGCCCACCGCGCGATCCTGTACATCCATCCGACGCACCCGGTCGGCGTCGAGGCGATGACCGAGTACTGGCTGATGCCATTGGTCGGCTTCTTATTCGACACGACGCTGGCGGCCGCCAAGCTGGTCTTCTCCGGCGTGGTGGAGCAGTTCCCGCGCATCACGTGGGTCCTCGGGCATTTGGGAGGCGCGATTCCCTACCTGGCCGAGCGTCTCGACCGAGGCTACCAAGCGTTTCGCGAGTGCCGCGAGCACATCCGCAAGCCGCCGAGTGAATACCTGAAGACCCAGTTCTACTACGACACGGTCAACTTCGACGCACACGCGCTGCAACTCGCCATCGCGTTCGCGGGGGCCGATCATCTGCTCGCCGGGAGCGACTATCCCCACCAGATCGGTAGCATCCCCTCGATGCTCACGAGCATCCGCGCGCTGCCCAACGCGGACGCCGACCGGGCGGCGATCCTGGGCGGCAACGCCGCGCGCCTGCTCGGGCTGTAGGGACCGCGGGCGTTCGCAGCCGTGACGGCCGGCGTCGATCAGATCGGTGCGAAGACCGGCGAGATCGAGGCCGAGATGAAACGCATCGGCATGTGGCAGCAGGCACCCCTCGCCCCCGAGAAGTACGAGTTCCACGCGGCCTTTGCGATGGACACGATGGCCTACAGCCAGTGGCTGCAGTTCGTCTTCATCCCGCGCGTCCACGAAGTCATCGCGAGCAACGGGCCGTTTCCCCAGCAGAGCACCGTTGGGGCGCAGGCGATCCGCGAGTTTGACGGCTACGACGAGGCGTCCGATCTCGTGACGCTGCTGTGTGAGTTTGATGCGCTGATCGAGGGTCGCACCTGAGGACGACCGCCGCCGATCAGTGCGCGGCGGCGCGCCGCGGGTGGCGGTAGCGAAACCCGTCCATCTTGATCAGCCTGTGGTACGATCCGAACCGTTCCTCGGCGTTCGCACCCACGAGGTCGAGCGGGTCGGCCGGCTCATCGCGGTCATCGAATAGCCTGCGGATGTGGTAGGTCGTGGTCCGCTCGGCGGGGATCCGTCCACTGTCGCGGATCAGCCCGCGAAACTCGGCGGGGCGCAGCAGCTGGCCGTGACCGGCCCCGGCCGAGGTCGAGATGCTCTCGTTGATCAGGGTGCCCCCCATGTCGTTGACCCCCGCGGCGAGCAGCGTCTGGGCCATCCGCTGGCCTTCCTTCACCCAGGACACCTGTAGGTTGGGGATCGTGTTGCTCAGCATGATGCGGGAGATCGCGTGGACCTTGAGCACGTCCGCGCCCGTGGGGCCGGGCCGGACCCCCTCGACCAGTCCATGACGGAACATCGGCGCCTCGGTGTGGACGAAGCTCAGGGGCACAAACTCCGTAAATCCTTCTGTGGCCCGCTGAAGGTCCCGCAGCAGCGCCACATGCCGAACCGTGTGGGCGGCGGTTTCCACATGCCCGTACATCACCGTGGAGGTCGTGGGAATGCCAAGCTCATGCGCGGTTGTGATGACCTCGATCCACTGCGCGACGGTGATGCGGCCCGGCGAGATGCGGTCTCGGAGTTCTTGGTCGAGGATCTCCGCCGCGGTGCCCGGCAGGCTGCCGACCCCCGCGGCCTTGAGCTCCTGAAGATACTCCCGGACGGTGCAGCGGGACCGCACGGCACCATAGAGCACCTCCTCCGGAGAGAACCCGTGGATGTGCATCTCCGGCAGAGCCTCTTTGATCGCCCGGGTGAGTTTGATGTAGAGATCGCCCTCCATCTGCGGTGGGAGGCCCGCCTGGATGCAGACCTCCGTGGCGCCCAGGTCCCAGGCTTCCTTCGCGCGCCGCAGGATCTCTTCCAGCGGGAGGAAATAGCCCTCTTCCTGACGGTGGTCCCGGCTGAACGCACAGAAGCCGCATCCCTTGATGCAGACGTTGGTGAAGTTGATGTTGCGATTGACGACGTAGGTGACCACGTCACCCACGTCGCGCCGCCGCAGTTCGTCGGCCACCATCACCGTCGCGTGGAGGTCGAGCCCGAAGGTGTCGAAGAGGACCAACGCTTCGTCCGTACCGATGTCCCGGCCGCTCAACGCCTGATCGAGCACGTCGGCCACGTCAGGCCGGATCGCGCGGAGCACCTGTTCCAGGGATGATGGCCCCGTGCGCACATCACGCTTCATAGCGTTCCACGCCTCCTCGCACATACCCATCGCGATCGACCGCGGCGGCGGCGCGCGTCTGTACCCGGTCCGTCATGAATGAGGGCTGGGCCCGCAGATATTCCGGATAGATCGGCAGGCGCGGCGTCAGGGTAAAGCCCACCTGCTCCGTGTTACGCCGCAGGTCGGCGATCTGCGGCCACGGTGCTTCCGGGTTCACGTAGTCGATGGTGAGCGGAGAGATGCCGCCCCAATCGTTGATGCCGGCCAGCAGGTATGCGGGATAGTCACGCCGGCTGAGGTTGGGCGGCACCTGGATGTTCGCGTCGGACCCCAGTACGAGACGGGCCACGGCGACGGTGCGCCGGATGTCGTTGACGGTGGGCTCGGCCGCGCCGGCCATCGGCGTGCGGGGTTTGGCCCGAAAGTTCTGGATGATGACCTCTTGAATGTGACCGTAGCGCTCCTGCAACGCGCGGATGGCGACCAGGCTGTCCACGATCTCTTCCGGCGTCTCGCCGATCCCGATCAGCAGGCCGGTGGTGAACGCCACTCGGAGTTCTCCGGCCAGCTCGATCGTCCTGAGACGCGCCCGTGGGTGCTTGCTGGGCGCGAGTTCATGGGGGCCGCCTGGGGCGCACAGCCGCTCACTGACGTTCTCCAGCATGAGCCCCATCGACGCGCTGACCGGCCGCAGCAACTCCATCTCCTCGCGCGTCATGTTGCCCGGGTTGACGTGCGGAAGCAAGGTCGTCTCGTTCAAGACCAACGCACACATGGCCGCCAGGTAGTGCAGCGTGCTTCGGTAGCCCCGCCGGGCCAACCAGTCCCGTGCCTCCGGGTAGCGCTGCTCGGGCCGCTCCCCCAGCGTGAACAGGGCCTCGGTGCACGAGGCACCCTCACCGGCGCGCGCAACTGCCAGGACTTCTTCAGGCGTCATGTAGAGCCGCTTGGCCTCCGCGGGATCCTGGCGGAAGGTGCAGTAGCTGCAGGCGTCCCGGCACAGGCGTGTCAGCGGGATGAAGACTTTCGGCGAGAAGCTGACCCGCCGGCCCCGACCCCGGTCGCGCACATCGCCGGCTCGTGCGCACAGGTCGTCGAGCGCGCTGTCGGGACAGCACATGAGCCGATAGGCGTCGTCGACGATGGGCGGGGCGTGGAGCGGCATGTCTGGGTGGTTCCGTTTTGTGGTCATGGCTTCCTGCGATCCGATGCAGCGTGTTGCCGGCGTCGAAGGGAGCCGATATACTTTCCTTGTGTCAGGGCCCTTAGCTCAGGTGGTGAGAGCGCGCCCCTGATAAGGGCGAGGTCGGTGGTTCGAGTCCACCAGGGCCCACCA
>CBRGMJ010000058.1:0-7288 GCA_967797525.1 uncultured bacterium
CGGCGGGCGTGCCGAATCGCCCCTGCGTAGTCCCGGCGAGCCTCGAGCGCCGTGACCAGGCGTGCCAGAGCATCCATGTACGACCGCCGCAGACGCTCGCGCTCGGGAATGATCCAATCGTCATAACATTCCGGCAAGAGATCGCCGCGATACAGCGTGATGACCTGTTCCAGGGCTGCCGGTGACGACGCGTGGGCGAGCGCCTCTTCGAACTCCACCACATCGACCGAAACAGGGGCGTCGCGGCGCCACTGCAACGCACGATCGTCGATGAGGAGATATCGCTCGAAGTCCGGGAGGGCGCGGCGGAGTTCCAGGACGAGCTTACGCAGATTGGTCCGCGCCTGACCGTCTGGGGAATCGGGCCAGAACAAGGCTGCGAAGTGCTGGCGGGAAAACGAATCGCCGGCATGGAGTACCAGATGGGCAACGAGCGATTGGACCCGAGCCGACTCAACGCCGGCGACAGGCCCATCGCCGTCGACCATCCGGAACCCGCCGAGCAAATGAAGAAAGAGAAGTCCTGACACGCTCTCTCCGGCGAAGCGCGTCGCCACGCCTATTGAGCATTCGCCGGAGGCGGCCGGCTCCCTGGAGGGTCCAGGGCGGGCCGTGCCTACCGATGGACGTCGATGGGGAGGCCCTTGCGGGTGACGATCTCACCGATCCGCGCGATCGGCTCGACCCCACGTGCACGCATTGCCTGTTCCAGCGCCGCCGCCCGTTCCGGTACGACGGCGATCAGCAACCCGCCTGATGTCTGCGCATCGGCCAGCAGGATGCGGGTAGTGTCGTCGATGGTGGGCGCCCAGCGCACTTTGTCCGCGAGCCACTCCAGGTTGCGGGTTGTGCCCCCGGCGACCGCGCCATGACCGGCGAGATCCGCCGCGCCCGGCAAAACGGGAACGGCCGCGGCGGAGATGCGCGCAGCGACGCCGCTGGCGTCGACCATCTCGTAGAGGTGTCCCAGCAGGCCAAACCCTGTGACGTCGGTGGCCGCATGGACACCGACGTGCATCATGGCCTCTGAGGCCGCACGGTTGAGAGTATTCATGACGCGTATGGCCTCCGCGGCGACGGCCGGTGGCGTCGTATCCTGTTTGATACCGGTCGTGATCACCCCAATCCCAATCGGTTTCGTGAGGAACAGCGTGTCGCCCGGCCGCGCGCCCGCGTTCGAGACGAATCGCGCCGGGTGGACCAGGCCAGTCACGGCCAGACCGTACTTCGGTTCGGGGTCGTCTATCGTGTGGCCGCCCACGATCGATACTCCGGCTTCCAGAGCCTTCTCGGCGCCGCCCCGGAGGATTTCTGCGAGGATATCCAGCGACAGTTTGCGGGGGAATCCAGCGATGTTCAGAGCAAGCAACGGCCGGCCGCCCTTCGCGTAGACATCCGAGAGGGCGTTGGTGGCGGCGATTTGTCCGAACGTGTACGGGTCATCGACGATCGGCGTAAACACATCGACCGTCTGCACCAGCGCCAGTTCGTCGGTGAGGCGGTAGACGGCCGCATCATCGCTGGTGCCGATCCCGAGCAGCAGGTTCGGGTCGCCGGGCTTGGGGAGGTGGCGCAACACGTACGCCAGTTCGCCGGGAGGCAGCTTCGACGCTCAGCCTGCGCAGGCGACCATCGACGTCAGGCGTATGCGCTCACGGTCGGCCAAGTGCACCACCTCCTTTCGGTACGCGCCGGGCCGTCCTCACCGCGCGCGAGCGATTCGGCCCCCAGGTCAGCCCTGTCAGCCGTCCTTTCCGCCCGAACTCAAACGTCACACGCTCACCAAGATACCCGAACTCACTGCCGGACCCGATCTTGAACCGGTGCCTGCCGGCGGGCTCGAAGAGGACCGCCTCATCCATCGGTCGATCGCTGATCGGCCCGAAGGCGACCAGCCGGCCGCCGACGCGGACCACCTCCGTGTCGTTCCACGCCGAGAAAAACCGTCCCTGATATCTCGCCAGGTTCGGCGCCCGTCTCCGCGACGCACGAAATCGCGCATTGTGCCTAACAAAGTAGCCGATCGTGGAGAGGATGCCGTTCGCCAGCGTGCCGGCGAGGGGATCGACCGTGTTCGTCAACACCGCCACTCCGACCTTCCTCTCGGGATCCATCCCGATCCTCGTGATGAACCCAGGGAACCCGCCACCATGCCCCACGATGAGGGTGCCATCCACCTTCCAAAGGTCAAACCCTATGCCGTAGTGATGGTCGAGCTTCTTGTTCATCCAATGGATGCGCTGCATCTCCCGCTTGCTCTCATCGGACAGGAGGGCGGCGTTGCCCAGGAATTGCGCCGACATATACGCGCACAGGTCGAGCACGTTGGACGAGAAACCGGTTGCCGGCGCCATCGCGCGCGTCTCGGCGTGCGGCAGGGCGGCGCGAGGTTTCGAGGGGAGATCCCGATCGTACCCGAGGGCGAGTCGCCCGCGCACCCGGGCGGTCAGCGTCGGGCTCGTATGTGTCAGGCCGAGCCTGCGAACGACGCGCTCCTCGACGTACCGCTCGTATGGTTGCCCGCTCGCGGCTGCGATGACCTGACCGGCAATGGCGTAGCCCAGGTTCGAGTACTTGAAGGCTTCCAGCGGGCGAAAGACGGCGATGCCTTCTCGCACGTGGTCCTGGATCTGCGCCAAGGTCGGAAACCGGCGGTGTTCCCAGTGCGCCGTGTTGCCGTCCCGCTCGATGCCGGCCATGTGGGTGAGCAGGTGGCGCAGCGTGATTCGCGCCAGACCGGCGTCCTTCGTTGACCGAAACCACGGGAGAAACGTCTGGACCCGGTCGTCGAGTTGCAGGACGCCCCGTTCCGCCAGTTGGAGGGCGGCTGTCGCGGTGATCGTCTTCGAGATCGACGCGATACGATAGCAGGTCGTTTCGGTCGCCCGCGTCCGCTTCGCGATGTTCGCGAAGCCATATCCGTTGGCAAAGATCATCCGATCTTCGTGGACGATTCCCACCGAGACGGCGGGGACTCGTGCCATGGCCCTCTTGTATTCGATCCACGGGTCCACGATCTTGACGGCGTGCTCAATGGCTCTTTGTGTCGCGTGATCGGCCATGGGCTCTTACTTAGCCTGCCAGGGGGCGCCTCCTGCCGCGTCGAATGCCCGCGAGAGACGCGATAGAGGAGGGAGCAGCCATGAAGCGCCGCTGGTACGGTCTCGTCGTTGCGATCGTGCTCGCCAGTCTGCTCATCGGGCCCGGATGGCTCTCGGGCCAAACCGCCGCGCAAGAAATCCGCAAAGGTGGCACGCTGCGCCTCGTACTGGGCGAAGACCCCGATTCGCTCGACCCGCACGCGACGGTCTCGCTCACGGCCAACAATGTCCAGGCCTTCATCTACGACCGGCTGGTGTACATCAACCAGAACGGTCTTCCCGCGGGCCGCCTGGCGAGCTCGTGGACCGTCAGCCCCGACCAGAAGGTCGTCACGTTCAAACTGCGGAGCGGTATCAAGTTCCACGACGGCACCCCCTTTAACGCACAGGCGGTGGAGTTCACCTTCAAACGGCTTCTCGATCCGGCCACAGCCGCTCCGGCCAGGTCGCAGTTCACCGAGTTGAAAGAGGTCAAGGCACTCGATGCGACCACTGTCCAGTTCACCCTGGAGAAACCGTTCGCGCCATTCTTCACGAACCTGTCATTCGCAAACATCATCTCGCCCACGGCGGTGCAGAAGCACGGCAAGGACTATGGGCGCAATCCGGTCGGGACCGGGCCGTTCAAACTCGATGCCTGGATCGCAGGATCGTCTATCGTCCTGGCGCGAAATCCCGACTATCAGCAGTTCCGCGAGGATGTGCAGAACAAGGGTCCCGTTCACGTCGCCAGCATCATCCTGAAGGTGGTGCCCGCGATCGGCACCCGTATTGCCGCCATGGAGGCGGGGGAACTGGACGTCATCCCGCTGACCCTCACGGCCGCGACGCGCTTTCTCAACGACAATCGGTTTAAGACCGTCGTGAAGAAGGACGCGTTCAACTTCGTCTTCATCGAATTCAACTACAAGCGGCCGCCCTTCGATAACCCGAAGTTCCGCGCCGCCCTGGGGTGGGCGGTGGACAAGAAGGCCATCGTCGAGGGCGCCTGGGGTGGTTTTGCGACGTTGAACCAGAACCCCATCCCTGTTGGCGTGGCCGGGTGGGACGAGAAGATTGGCAAGCAGTATGGCATCGGCTACGATCCGCGCAAGGCGGCCACGATGTTCGATGAATTGGGCTGGCGGGTCAACCCGGCCACGCGTGTGCGAGAGAGTGGCGGTCGGCCCGCCAAGTTCACGTGTTGGACGTACTCGGGGTTTGACACGGTCAAGCGGGGATGCGAGATCATCCAGGCCAATCTGAAGGACGTCGGCATCGACGTCGACGTCAAGCTGACCGACTTCGGCACGCTGTCCGCCGAGATGCCCAGGGCGCAGTTCGATTTCGACTTGATGCGATGGACGTTTGCGGAACCGGTCATCCTCTCGCTCTTGTTCAAGGCGCCCGGGTGGCGGCAGCTGTACTCCGACTCCGAGCTGGATGTACTGCTGGAACGAGCGGATACGACCATGAACGCCGCGCGCAGGCTGGACACGGTCAGGCAGGCGCAGACCATGATTTTACAGAAGGCCGTGGTCATCCCGATCCTGACGGACTGGACGATGACGGCGGCGCAGGCATACGTTGAGAACATCCGGCTGGACTATTTCGGTGGGATCATCTACGAGGATGTGTGGTTGAAGAAGTAGACGCTGACGCGGACATGCCGAGCGCCGACATGCGCGACATGCCCGTTCCCTGAGGAGAGCAGGGCATGGTCGTCTACGCGGCCCGGCGTCTGTTGTTCATGGTCCCCGTCGTGCTCGGCGTGCTTACCCTGGTGTTCCTCATCCGCGCCCTCGTGCCGGGTGATCCCATCGACATACTGTTTTTTGGCCAGATGCGTCCGGATAAGGCCACAGTCGACTCGATGCGGCGCGAATACGGGCTCGACGTGGCGCTGCCCGTGCAGTACCTACGGTTTCTCGGGTCGGTCGCTCGGGGTGACCTGGGCAAATCCGTGCGCACGCGGCGCCCCGTACGGACGGAGATCCAAGCGCGTTACAAGAACACCCTACTTCTCGCCTTTGGCAGCCTGGCCGTCGCCGCGGTCGTCGGCCTGAGCATGGGTATCCTCGCCGCCGTCCACCGGGACACGCCCATCGACACCGTGACGATGGTTCTGGCCATGTGGGGGCTGTCCATGCCGGCCTTCTGGTTTGGGCTCATCATGATCTCGGTGTTCAGCGTGCGTCTGCGATGGCTGCCGGTGATGGGTTCGGAGAGCCTCAAACATCTGATCCTCCCCGCCTTGACGCTGGGTCTCATCGCCTCCACGATCCTGGCGCGCATCACCCGTTCGAGTATGTTGGACGTCCTGAACGCGCAGTATATCAGGACGGCGCACGCCAAGGGCTTGCAACGCGGCGCGGTGATCCTGCGGCACGCGCTGAAGAACGCCCTCATCCCCGTGGTCACGATCCTGGGGCTGCAGATGGGCGGTCTGTTGGGCGGGGCCTTCATCATCGAGATCGTCTTCTCATGGCATGGGGTCGGAGAACTGGCGGTACAAGCCATCCAGCAGCGCGACTTCCCCGTGGTCCAGGGTGTGGTGGTCGTCGTGGCGGTGACCTACGTGCTGATCAATCTGGCCGTCGATCTCACCTACAGTGCCCTGGACCCGCGCATCGTCTATGAGTGACGCCACGGAAGTCGCGGGGTCGTCCACGCGTGGTCGGCCGGCTAAGACGGCCGTGACGCTCGACGAGCGCGTCCGCCCCCGGCGCTCGCTCCTCAAACCGTTGTTCCGCAAGCGGCCGGCGCAGATTGGGGGCGGCATCATCGTGCTCTTGGCGCTGTGCGCGATCTCCGCGTCGCTCATCGCCCCCTACGATCCCTACAAGCTCAACACGGCCGATCGTCTCAAGCCACCGTCGGCGCAGCACTGGCTGGGGACCGATGAACTAGGACGCGACCAGCTCAGCCGGATCATTTACGGTGCCCGGACGACGCTCCTGATCGGCGTCATCAGCGTGGGCATCGCGATGGCGATCGGCGTGCCCATCGGCGTGTTTTCAGGCTACTACGGCGGGCGCGCCGATCTGCTGATCATGCGATGGATCGATATCATGCTGGCGTTTCCCTACATCTTGCTGGCCTTGGCCATCGTGGCAACACTGGGTCCCAACCTCCGAAACGCGATGATCGCGATTGGGATCAGCAGCGTGCCGGGCTGGGCCCGGCTGGTGCGAGGGAACGTGTTGTCGGTCAAAGGCAATGACTACGTGACCGCGGCGCAGGCGCTGGGCGGGTCGGACGGACGGGTCATGTTCGCGCATGTCTTGCCAAATACGCTCTCCTCTGCCGTCGTGCTGGCGACGCTGCAGTATCCTGCGGCGGTGCTCGCGGCCGCCGCCCTGAGTTTCGTCGGGCTTGGCGCGCAGCCGCCGTCACCCGAGTGGGGCGCATTGCTCATCGGGGCGCGGGACTGGATTTGGACGGCCCCGTGGCTGGTCAACTATCCTGGCGTAGCCATTTTCCTGACGATTCTGGGATTCAACCTGTTCGGCAATGCGCTGCGGGATACCCTCGACCCCACCCTAAGAGACCTCTAGGCGCCTCAACCCCCCCTTCGAGTATGATACGTGGGTGGGTTCGTTCGAATCGATCGAGCATACCGCCGACGTCGGTATTGCCGTGCGGGCGGTCACGCTCCGCGACTTGTTTGAAACCGCCGCCGAAGGGATGTTTTCGTTTCTCATCGACCCGATGCAGGTGGATAATCGGGCGTGGCGCGAGCGCCGCATCGAAGCCGACGACGTGGGAGGATTGCTGGTGGCCTGGCTCAACGACCTGCTGGTGCTCCTCGCCGCAGAACAGTTCCTGCCCAGAATCTTTGTCGTTGACGAGGTGACCGATCGTCGGTTGCACGCGACGATACACGGCGAACCGGTCGATCCTGCCAATCACCACTTCAAACTGGATATCAAAGCGGCCACGTATCACATGCTGAGTGTGAACCAGACGGACGACGGCTGGTCGGCCCGGATCATCTTCGACGTCTGATGAGGGTGGCGCGCAATGTCATGGCCGGGGCTAGACTGGGTCCTCACGCTCCAGCAACTGAGCCCTGCGCTGGACGGCGTCATGCGCGCCCTATCGTTCTTCGGCGATGAGGTCTTCTTTTCGGCATTCGTTCCCTTTCTCTACTGGTGTGTCGATGCCACGCTTGGTCTTCGGGTGCTGGCGATCCTGGTCGGCTCCGA
>CBRGMJ010000059.1:0-7268 GCA_967797525.1 uncultured bacterium
CCTTGAGATCCTGCACCAGGCGCCGACCACCGCGCCGGTCCGCAGGGTCGACGATCCGCGAGCGGTCGGAAGCTCGGACCATCGAGACCTTCATACGCTTCGACGGCGACGGGCCGCGCCTGGCATGGGCGGAACCCTACACCGCACTCTACCAGGGCGGTGGTTCGTTCCCGGAAGGCCGGTTTGACGATCCGTTCCTCATCATGTACACGTCCGGCACGACCGGCCGGCCAAAGGGTGCAGTGCTGACGCAGGCGACCCAGCTGTGGAACAGCGTGAACATCGGGACGTCGATCGATTTGACATCTGCCGACGTCACGTTGAACCTCCTTCCCATGTTCCACACCGGCGGCATCGGACTGTTCACGTTGCCGAGCCTGCACCACGGCGCAACAGCCGTCCTGCAGCGAATCTTCGATCCCGAGGAGACCACGCGCCTCATCGCGCGTCACGGCGTGACGGCGATGCTCGGGGTGCCGGTGATCTATCTGGCGTTGCTCGCTTCTGAGGCGTTCCGCGGGGCGGACCTCAGCCGAACCCGATTTTCCTGCGGGGGCGCGCCGTGCCCGCTTACGATCATCGAGGCATTCCGCGAGCGGGGTCTGCTCTTTCAACAGGGGTATGGTCTCACCGAGACCGCTCCGACGTGCCTGCTCATCCCGGCGGCCGACGCGTTTCGCAAGCCAGGATCGGCGGGCAAGGCCGCAGTTCACGTCGAGGTGCGCGTCGTCGACGACGACGGCCGCGACGTGCCGCCCGACACGATCGGCGAGGTCTGGACGCGGGGCCCAAACCTCTTTTCCGGCTACTGGCACCGACCCGATGCGACCGCCGAGGCGTTCAGCGATGACGGCTGGTTCAAGACCGGCGACCTGGCGCGGATCGACGCCGAAGGCTTCATCTATGTTGTTGACCGCAAGAAGGACATGATCATCTCCGGCGGCGAGAACATCTATCCGGCTGAAATCGAGGACGTCCTCTACGAACATCCGGCCATCGCCGACGTCGCGGTCATCGGCATTCCACACGAGAAGTGGGGCGAAGCGCCACAGGCGATTGTGGTGCTCAGACCGGGTGCGCGGCTGACGACGCATGAGCTCATCGCCTTCTGCGAAGGCAAACTTGCGCGTTACAAGATCCCCCGGGCGTTGGTGTTTACCGAGGTCCTGCCGCGCAACGCGGCGGGCAAGGTGCTGAAGCGCGTCCTGCGGGAGCAGGTGACCGCGTGATGCCAGTTTCTGAGCGCATGATCGCGCAACGTCCATCACAAGGAGGGATGATCATGAAGGGGATCTTCACCGTGCGCGGCGCGGTCGGGCTTGTGATCGCCGCCGTCCTGCTGCTGATCGCAGCCTATCAACCCGTGTTGGCACAGCGCGAGCCGATCAAAGTCGGCGCGATCGTGCCGTTGACCGGACCGTCGGGTACGAGCGGTCAGGCGATGCAGAAGGGCTATCAACTCGCGCTGCGGGAAATCAACCGGACTGGGGTGCTCAACCGTCAGGTCGAGTTGATCGTCGAGGACGACCGTGGCGATCCCCCGACCGGCGCCGCCTCGTTCCTGAAACTCGTGACCCGCGACCGCGTCGAGGTGCTGATCGGCGGGCTCCAGTCGAACGTGTCGATCGCGGTGGCGGCGCAGGCGCGGCAACGGCCGATCCTGATGGCGTGGACCGGTGCCGCGTCCAGCCTCGTCGAGCGCGCCCTGGCCGACGCCGATTGGTTCTTCCACTATCATCCGTGGGAGTACCACAACGCGGACTCGACCTTTGGATTCATCCGCAGCACCGGCGCGAAGACCGTGGCGCTGGCCTATGAGGACGGACCGTTTGGCACCGGGTCGGCCGACCAGGCCGAGGCGTTTGCCAGGAACCACGGCCTGAGTATTATCTTTAAGGACGCGTTCAAGTCCGGCGCGCCCGACCTGACACCCCTGCTGTCGAAGGCTAAGAGCGCCGGGGCCGATGTCTTTGTGTTCGTGGGTTTTGATCAGGACGTCGTGCCAATGGTCACGCAGGCACGGCAGGTCGCCTTCAATCCCAAACTGATCCTGGCCGCGCCGCCGTCGTGGCCTCTCGGTTTCGAGAAACTGCCGGCGGGCAACAACGTCGCCGGGATGGCACTGTGGACGGCGGAGAACAGCCACGCCGCGTCACGCCGCTTCGTGCAACGGTACCGAGAACAGTTCAACGAGGACCCCGCATCATACTGGGGGCCTCTCGCCTACACGAATCTGGTCACCGTGGCGGAGGCAATCCGGCGCGCGGGCAGTACCGATGTGAATGCGCTGGCCGCCGCGATGAAGCAGACGGAGTACGATGGCCCGATCGGTCTGCCCCTCACCTTCAAGCGGTCGATCTACGGGAAGAACCAGGGGTTCACGAAATTGATCGCGTTCCAGTGGGTCAGCGGCAAACAGGTCGTCGTCTACCCGACAGAGATCGCGGGGGGCAAGCTCGCGTATCCGGCGCCGTACGGCCGGTAGTCTCGGGCGGCGCCGCAGGACGTCGCGCGGAGGGGGACGCGATCCAAGACCTCGCCCAGATGCTGGTCTTCGGGGTGCTCCGCTCGGGGCTCTATGCGTTGACCTCGGTGGGGCTGGCGCTCTCCGTGGGCGTGATCGGAGTCGTGAACTTCGCCCACGGAGAGTTTCTGATGCTGGGCGCCTATCTCGGGTACTGGCTGTTCGTCTCGTACGGGATCGATCCGCTGCTGGCCATCCCCATTGGCGCCGCGGCGTTGTTCGCGATCGGCGGCGCCGTCTATCGGGCGGGCATCCAGCGCGTACTGCGCGCGCCCGAACTGAACCAAATGCTCCTCACGTTTGGCATCTCGATCTTCCTCCAAAACCTCGCCATCATCTTGTGGACGGGCGACCCGCGGACGGCGGCGGTGCCGTACAAAGCGACCGCCGTCCCCCTGGGCCCGCTCGTCGTCGGTCTGCCGCAACTGGTCGTCTTCGCGCTGGCGATGGCGTTCGTGCTGGGGCTCTATCTGGTGCTGGGCCGGTCGCGCCTGGGCAAAGCGATGCGTGCGGTAGCCCAGAACCGCGTCGGCGCGAGTCTCATCGGCATCGAGGTCGATCGCATCTACCTGCTGACCTTCGGGCTCGCGTGCGCGCTGGCCGGCGTCGCCGGGATGATGGTGACGCTGCAACTCTCGACGTCGCCCTTCATCGGTCTCCTCTACACGCTGAAGGCGTTTGCCATCATCGTGCTGGCCGGGCTCGGCAACATCAACGGCGTGATTTACGCAAGCCTGGTGCTGGGGCTGTCCGAAGCGTTCGTGGAGTTCTACGTACCGCAGGGTGGCGGATGGTCTGAGGGTGTGTTCTTCCTGCTCATCCTGGTCGTGCTGTTGGTGCGGCCCAAGGGCCTGTTCCGGTCGTGATGCGGCGGGCGGGCGCCGGTGTCACGCTGGCAGTGCTGCTCGCGGCGGCCGTGGCGCTTCCATTCTGGGCCGGCCGCGCGCACCCCTACTATCTGCAGCTCGCGCTCAATACCCTGATCTTTGCCGTGCTCGCGCTGTCATGGGACCTGCTGGCGCGCACCGGCCAGCTGTCGCTCGCGCACGCCGCGTTCTTCGGGCTAGGCGCCTACGCGTCGGCGCTGTTGGTCACGCTCGCACAGCTACCTGTCGCCCTCGGCATCGCGGCCGGCGGTCTCGTCGCCGTCATCGCGGCCACGGCGCTCGGTGTGCTGACGCTGCGGTTGCGCGGCATCTACTTCGCGATCGCCACGCTGGCGTTCAGCGAGACGCTGCGGGTGATTGCCAAGCAGGTGCGGTTCACCGGCGGGTCGTCCGGTCTCATCGCGCCCCCCCTGCTGGGGGGCAGCCTCCCGGCGCAGTATCTGTTCATCCTGACGATCCTGGTGGCCGCGGTGGCGGTCTCGTGGGGCATCAATCGCTCGCGCTGGTACTTCGCCTTTACCGCCATCCGTACCAACGAGGAAGTGGCTGGGGCGATGGGCGTAGACGTCGTCCGATTCAAGGTCCTGGCGTTTGCGATCAGCGCGGCGTTCGCGGGGCTCGCGGGCGGGTTCTACGCGCACGTCTTCCTGTTCATCAACCCGTTTGAAGCGTTCAGCATCGCGACCTCGGTCGGCGCCCTCGTCGCGCCTATCTTCGGCGGGCTGTACAGTACCGTTGGGCCGCTGGTGGGCGCCGCGTTGCTGCGCGTCGGCGAGGAGATCCTGCGAACCAAGTTTCGCAGCGGCTACCTCATCATCTACGGGCTCATCCTGGCGATCGTCATCCTGTATCTCCCGCGAGGCCTGGTCGGTCTGTGGGCGTCGATGCGGCGGCGCGGCGGCGCCTCGTGAGCCTCCTGACGTTGATCGACGTGACCAAAGCATTCGGCGGACTCGTGGCGATCGGCGACTTATCGCTCGAGGTGCGTCAGGGCGAGATTCTGGCGCTGATCGGTCCCAACGGGGCCGGCAAGTCGACGACATTCAATGTCATCTCGGGTTTGATCCCGCCGGACGCCGGGCGCGTGCTGTTCGACGGCGCCGACATCACCACGCGCAAGCCCCACGAACGCGCCCGTTTGGGAATCGGCCGGACGTTCCAATTGATGCAGCCGTTTCACGACATGACCGTGCTGGAGAACGTCATGGTCGGTGAACTGTTCGGTCACACGACACCGAAGTCGACCGCCGCGGCGCGCCGGGACGCCGAGACGGTCTGCGAGCTCGCCGGAATCGCCCACCTCATGCGTCGGGACGTCGCTGAGCTGGGCGTTGCGGACCTCAAGCGGCTCGAGGTCGCGCGCGCACTGGCCACGCACCCCCGACTGCTATTGCTCGATGAGGTGATGGCGGGTTTGACGCCGGCCGAAGCGGCGCGGGCGGTCAACATGATCCGCCGGATCAGGACGGCGGGGGTGACCGTGCTGCTGATCGATCATGTCATGAGCGGCGTGCGCGATCTTGCCGATCGCGTGACGGTGCTGAACTTCGGACGGAAGATCGCGGAAGGCGCATTTGGCACCGTGGCCCGCGACCCGGCGGTGATTGAAGCGTATCTCGGTCCGGAGGGCGCACGTGGTGGCTCCTGACCGCGCCCTGCTCCGTGTCGAACGCCTCAACGCTGGTTACGGCCGTGTGCAGGTGCTGTGGGACCTGGCCTTTCACGTTGATCGAGGCGAGATCGTCTGTCTCGTTGGCGCCAACGGCGCGGGGAAGACCACGCTGTTGCGCGCGATCTCCGGTCTGGTGCAGCCCGCCGGCCGGGTGGTCTTCGGCGATCGTCTGATCGCAGGGCGGTCCCCCGCGGCGATCGCGCGTATGGGTATCGCGCATGTCCCGGAGGGCCGGCAACTCTTCCCCGCCATGCCGGTTTTGGAGCACCTTGAACTGGGCGCGGCCTTTGCCCCCGGGGCGTGGGAGCGCCGGGCAGAGACGGTGGGGGCCGTCTTCGATCTCTTCCCGCGCTTGCGCGAGCGGCAGCATCAGATCGCGGGCACGATGAGCGGCGGCGAGCAGCAGATGCTGGCGATCGCGAGGGCCCTCATGGCTCGTCCAACCATGCTCCTCGTCGATGAGCCGTCGCTGGGGTTGGCGCCTGTGCTCACGGTTGCGGTCTTTGACGCCCTGCGGCAGATCAACCGCGCGGGCACCACGATCGTCCTCGTTGAGCAAAACGTGCGCCAGACGCTCGCGATGGCCCATCGGGGCTACGTGCTGGAAAATGGGCGGATCGTCCTCGAAGGGACCGGCCCGGACCTCTTGAAGAACGACCACGTGAGACATGCCTACCTGGGGTTGTGACCGCACGGAGGATCAGATGACCGGCGCGTTGAGTGGGAAGGCGGCGATCGTCACCGGCGGGGGCTCGGGCATCGGCCGGGCGATTGCGCTCGCGCTGGCGCAGGCGGGCGCCGGTGTCTGCATCGCCGACATGGACGCCGGGCGCGGTCGGGCGGTCGCAGGGGAGATTGCGCGCGCGGGCGGCCACGCGCACGCCATCACGGCGGACGTTGCGGACGGAGCCTCGGTACGATCGATGGTCGATCAGACGGCGCGCCACTTCGGCCGGCTCGATATCCTGGTCAACAACGCCGGCCTTCAGTTTGTCTCGCCGATCGCCGACTATCCGGAGGACAAATGGGACCTGCTCCTTTGTGTCATGTTGACCGGCACGTTCCTGTGCACGAAACACGCTGCGCCCCACATGAGGCGTCAGGGATGGGGCCGCATCATCAACATCGCGTCGGCCCATGGGCTGATTGCGTCGCCTTTCAAGTCCGCCTATGTGTCGGCTAAGCACGGCATCGTCGGGTTCACCAAAGTGGCCGCCCTTGAGCTGGGCGAGCATGGAATCACGGTGAACGCAATTTGTCCCGGCTACGTGCGCACACCGCTGGTCGAGGGACAGATCGCCGACGTGGCGCGCGCGCAGGGCGTCCCGGCCTCCGAGGTGGTCGAACGCGTCTTCCTGGCGCCGGTCGCGATCAAGCGACTCATCGAACCGGAAGAGGTGGCCGCGCTCGCGGTGTTTCTCTCGGGCGACGCCGCCGGCATGATCACCGGGGTCACGCACTCGATCGACGGAGGATGGACCGCGCGGTGACCTTCACGGCCGGGCAGCGGGCGACATTCACCAAGCCCATCGGCGGCGCCGACGTGGCCCAATTTGCGGAAATCACCGGTGACTCGAACCCCTTGCATGTCGACGAGGAGTTCGCCAGTCGCAGCCGCTTCGGCGGCCGCATCGCGCACGGGATCCTGACCGCCGGGTTGATCTCGACCGTCATCGGGATGCAGCTACCGGGCCCCGGCGGCATTTACGTGAGCCAGACCCTCAACTTCCTCAAGCCCGTCCGCATCGGCGACACGATTACCGCCGCCGCGGAGGTGCTCTCCTACGATGCGGCCCGGCGACGCTTGCGTTTGAAGACCACCTGCGTCAACCAACGCGACGAACTCGTCCTAGACGGTGAAGCTGTTGTCATCGTGGATCCGGTCGGGCGCTGAACCTTTCGGGCCAGGCGGGTGTCCAAAATAGTGGATCGATTGACGCGCCGCGGTGCTATAGTCGCCGTGTGACACTCGCGCTCAGGCCGTCCGGCCGCGCCCCTCGCGGCGTAGGCCATGCGAGCGTGACAGGTCGCGTTTGTGCTTGAGCGGGAACCGAAGTCCGTGGGGACGCGTTAACAGGTGGGCAAATGGTCTTGCGCGGAGGAGCGTCGGTGAAGCGCATTCTGATTGCGGCAGCGGTGATCGCGCTTGTTGTGGCCGGCGGCTGGGTCTACCGGTCCCAGACAG
>CBRGMJ010000060.1:0-7068 GCA_967797525.1 uncultured bacterium
ACCCCTTAGCGTTGTCAGCGCCCGGCCGTGATTTCCCGGAGGTAACCTTTATTATCGCGCACTTCGGCGCCGGGTTTCTCCGCGAGACGATGTTCCTGGCGTACCACACGGAGAACATCTGCGTCGACACGTCGGGCACCAACAACTGGCGCCTCTACGTCCCCGGCGAGCCGTCGCTGGAGCAGGTATTCCGTGACGCCGTGCGCACGTTTGGGGCGAAGCGAATCCTCTTCGGGACCGATTCGACGTTTTTTAGCGGATATAGGAAGCAGATCGTCGAGGAGCAGATCGCGGTTGTCAACAGTCTCGATCTCAACGCGGAGGATCGCGACTTGATTCTAGCGGGGAACGCCCGACGGATCTTTGGCATCGCCTGAACCCGGACCGGCACGGGGTACGTGTTAAGATAGCGAAGCGTGTGCGAGGTGACGGGGTGCGGCTCGTACGAGTAGTCCTCCTGATCTCGGTTGCGGCGACGTTGCTCGGCGGCGTCCCGACGCTGGCAGCCGACGTCACGGACGTCCCCGAGGGCGTCAATACCGAAGCCGTCAGAGCGTTTCGTTCGGGTCTCGCGCTGCACAAGGACAAGAAGTATGCCGCGGCGATCCCCTTGTATGAACGGGCTATCGCGCTTGGGGGGCGCTTCCCCGAAGCCTTCAACAACCTGGCGTATTGCTATCGCAAAATCGGTCAGATCGACCGGGCGATCGACCTCTACAAGACGGCCCTTGCGCTGCGGCCGACCTTCCCGCAGGCGCACGACTACATCGCGCGGGCGTACCTGGCAAAGGGAGATCGCAGCATGGTCCTCCGCCACCTCGAGATTGTCCGCCGGCTCGACGGGCGTCTGGCCCACTGTCTCGAAGAGGCGATCAGACGGGGTGACCCCGATTACAACGACATGCCGTGGGGACCGTGACGGTTTCACTCAGTGGGACGCGGGGGAACGGACCCCACACCAGCGTCGGGCTGCTACTGCTTCGGGTTGCAGTGGCGACGGTCTTTACAGTTCACGGATATGTGAAGATCCTCGGTGGCCATTTCGATCGGACGGTCGCGCTTTTCATGACGGTGAACATCCCGGCGCCGGAAATCAGCGTCTGGGTCGTCGGGGCCCTGGAGTTGGGTGGCGGTGTACTTCTGGCGGTGGGGTTCTGGACTCGGCCGATCGCCGCCCTGCTTGCGATCGAGATGGCTGTGGTGATCGTCACGGTGCGGTGGGCCCAGGGATTCTTGGGCGCCGCCGAGTTCGAACTCGTCTTGCTCGCGGCCTGCCTGGCCTTAACTGCGACCGGCGCGGGTAGATTCTCATTAGAAGCCGCCTCGCGCGCCCGGCCCGCGCGCAACCGCCGCGGCCGGACGTAGTGCTGGAGGGATTCCCGCGGAAGGGGTGCGAGTCGCCCAGTGAGCACGGTGGCCGCGAGTAGACCCACTGTCTATCATCTCGCGGAGGTCCGCCTCGGCGGCGCGTTTCCGTTTCTCGGTCAGGCCGGCGCCGGACACCGCCGCCACATCCGCGACACGTTCGAGCGCGCGGTGGATCAGGGGCTCGATCTCGAACCCTCGCTCGTCCTCATCTCCGGCAATCTTTTTGGCACCCAGTTTCCCTCGCGCGATCTGGCGGATTTCGCGCGCGAGCAGATCGGCCGTTTCGCGTCGCGCGGCATTCCGGTGCTCGTGGCCGCCGGGCCGTTGGACGCGCTCTATGAGCGAACCTTCGCGGCGGGTGCGCTCGCCGATCTGGAGCGGGTCACGGTGTTCCAATCGATGGCCAAACCCGTGGATCTGCCTGACCTGAATCTCTGCGTGGTCGGCGCGTCATGGAGCGCCAGCCCGGCGCAGCCCGTGCACGCGGACTTTCTGGCGACCTTAGCGTCGCACCACACGCGCCGTCATCTGATCGGCGCGGCGTACCTGGAACTCCCTGAAACCGACGAGGGCATCAAGGCCCTGCGCCGGCAGATTGCGGTCTGCGGCGCGTCGTATCTTGCGCTCGGCGGGTCGCCGGTGCGCCGCGACCTGTCCTCCGAGCGGGTGGCGGCCTGGTGTCCAGGTGGCCCGGAGCTCGTTGCGCCAGACCCGGAGGAAGGCTCGCCGCTGCTCGTGGCGCTCGGCGACACGCTCACTGTGACGCCGCACCCCATCAACAAGCGGCGGTTCGCGCAGTTCACGCTGCAGCCCTCGGAGTACGAGTCCCACGATGACCTGGTCGACGCGGTCCGCGCGTTGGCCGGTCCTGGGCTGGCGGCGCGCGTGCAGTTGACGGGACCCTCGCGTGTCAACCAGTTCATCGACGTCGCCGATTTGCAAACGCGTCTGGCCGATGCCTTCTTGGCGCTCGAGATCGTCGACGAATCCAACCCGACTCTGGATGCGCTTCAGGCGGCCGGGTATCCGGATCTATCGGTGGCTGGAAAGTTCCTGGGCGTGGTCCTCGCGGAGATGGAGCGCACGGCCACCCCGGAAGCGCGCTGGCGGGCCGGCGCAGCGCTCCGGCTGGGGCTCTCCTTGCTCGAAGGACGCCGGCCGTCATGGTGATCACGCAGATTCGCCTCCGCCGTTTCAAGCGCTTCAGCGACTGGCACACGGGGTTTTCACCGGGGTTGACGGTCGTGCGTGGCCCCAACGAGGCCGGCAAGACCACCGTGATGGACGCGGTGTTTGAAGGGTTGTTCGGCAACCCGGGCCGGGACGACGGCACAGACCGGCTGCGATCGTGGGGCGAGCAACGCCTCGGCGAGATTACGGTTGAACTCCAGGTCAATGGCGGTCGCTATCTGCTGCGCAAAGATCTCGAGGCCGGCACGATCCTGCTCCAAAGCGAGGATGGGCGCGAGAGACACGAGACCTTTAAGGACGTCCAGCGACGCCTGTTGGAATGGATCGGGATCGCGACCGAAGGCACCTACCGGGCGACGGCATTTGTGGCCCAGGCGGATCTGGCCCGGGTCAGCGAGGACCGCCGTCTCCTGAGCACGCATCTCTCGCGGATCCTCAGCGGCGCAGGCGTGGAGGGCGTGCAGCACGCGCTGCAGTGGCTGATCGAGAAACGCCAGCGTCTGGGCGGGGAGCTACAGGGTTCAAAAGGCTTGACCGAGCAGATCGAGGAGATGCGCGGGCAGGTGACCGCGCTCAAACAGCGCGAGGAGCGAGCCCTCCGTCATCGCACGGAGCTGCGGACCACCCTGCAGCGGCTCGACGACATCGAGCGTGAAGCCGCGGAGCGGACGGAACTGCTCCGGGTCTCCAAGTGGGCGCTCGAACTCCAGCAGCGCGAGCACGCCCTGGTCGAAGAAGAGGGCGCCACGCAAGAGCACCTGAAGCGGGTCGAGGTATTGCAGACCCGTCTCGCCGCGATCGATGCGGCGCTCGCCGAATTTTCGTCGCTGCAAGAAGCCCTGATCGCGGACCTGTTTCACGCGCGGCGGCAGTATCTGCAGCTCGAATCAAGCCTGGCCACGGCACGTGGGCAGACCGCGACAGAAGAACGGGCGCTCGGGGATCTCGCGACGAGACGTCACACCGCCGCACGCGGCAGCGGCATCGGATGGACGCTGGCCGGCGCGGGTGCCCTGGGTGTCGTGGGCGGCGCCGGCATCCTGCTGTTGCTGGTCCATCCCGTCGGGTGGGTGCCTCTGGCAGCGGGAGCGGTCGCCGCGCTCGTCGGCCTGCGACACCGCGCCCGCGTCACCGAGGCCGGTGCCGAGCACCGAACCCAGGAGCAAACGGTCCTCGACATGCGCCAGAAAATCGAGGGAATGCGACAGCAGTTGGGAGAAGCCGAGCGCTTGGTAGCCGAGCGGCTCAAAGCGGTTGGCGGCACGAGTCTGGAAGAAGTCGAACGGCGGTTTTCCTCGTACATGGATTTGCTGCGGCAGCGCGAGGAAATCAAGGCCTCGCTTCGCCAGGTGCGTGGGGCCGATCCCAAGGCCGCTCTGGAAGGTCGCATCAAGAACATCGTCGACGATCTGGCCACGGTACGCGCCACGCTGGAGACCGTGCCGAAAGGCGCCAGACGTGGACCGCTGGCCCCGGCCGCGGACCTGGAGGAGCAGACCAGACAGTCGACCACCGAGCTCCAGACCTTGCGCGAGAAGCGGGCACGGTTGGAGGGCGTCCTGGACGAACTCCGCGAGCGCGGGGATGAACTTGCCCGCTTCGAGGAGGAAGCCGCGGCGCTCACGTCCCGGGCGACCCGGCAGCGGCAGATGGTGGATGTCCTGGATCAGACCTCGCGGATGCTTGAAGAGGCCCGGACGCTCAGCGTGTATCCTGCGCGCGACCTCCTCGAGCGCCGAGGCGCCGAGTACCTGGCTATTGCCACTGGCGGCGCCTATGGCAAGATCACACTGGACGAGCGCACGCTCCGCCCGCAGGTCTGGGTGTCGAGCGCCGGCGCGTGGAAGGACGCCGTCGAACTCAGCCAGGGCACGAGCGATCAACTGTATCTCTGCCTGCGGATGGCGCTGCTCGACGTGATCGCCGGCGATCGCCGGCCACCGCTGTTTCTCGACGAGCCGTTTGCGCACCTCGACGATACCCGCCGCCAGACCATGACGGCGCTGCTCAGCGTCGCGGCCAAGGGTCGCCAGGTGGTGCTGTTCACCTGCTGGCCGCACTACGACGCCGTGGCCGACCGCGTCGTCACGCTCGAGCGCCCCTCAACCGCCGCGTAGTGCGCTAGGGTAAGGCGTTGTGCCGGCAGATGCCGGCGTAGAGCGCGGCGCTCGGTCTGGGCGTGCGTGTTTGCGTGGCCTGGTCGACCCTAAAGAGTCCAAACCGCAGCGCCCAGCCCTCATTCCATTCGAAGTTGTCGATCAACGACCAGTGGTAGTAACCGCGCACGGGGCATCCACCGTCGATGGCCCGTCCGACCCGGCGAAGATGTTCGACGATGAAGCCGGGGCGCACATCGTCGTCGGCGTCCGGCAGCCCATTCTCAGTCACGTAGATCGGCACGCGGTACGCGCTCGCTCCACGCAGCACCGCGAGCAGGCCGTCGGGATAGATCTCACTGTAGCCCAGATCGGAGAGCGCCGCGCCGTCAGGCGGGACCGCACGGGCGAAGAGCGTGCGTGGCCGCAGCGGATCGAACGCCAGCCGTGTCCGCGTGTAGTAGTTGACTCCGAGCGCGTCCAGGGTGCCGGTGGCCTCGGGGACGCGCGCGCGAATCCCAAGCGGCCCGACGAGCCGGCCGGTCTGAAGCGCGTCCAGGTACATCCAATTGGTGATGCGATCCATGCGGGACGCCAGGAAGCGGTCGGGCCAGGCTGAGGGACGCGCCGGCTCGATGGGCCGAAGGTACGCGGCCAGCCCCACCCGCGCCTCCGGTTGGACCGCGTGAATCGCCCGGTAGGCCGCGGCGTGGGCGCGGACGGAATGGACCATCGCGCGGGCAAGCGCCGTTGGGCTTCCGCGCCCGGGCGGGTGCTGTCCCAGGAGGTAAGCGCTGATCAGGTGACCGACGGGTTCGTTGATGGTGATCCAGAAGTCCGTCAGGGTGCCGGCGGCCTGCGCAAAGCGTGAGGCGTAGGCGGCGAATGCAGGCACGATCCCCGCCCAGACCCAGCCGCCGCGATCGGCAATCCATTGTGGAAGGGTGAAATGGTTCAGCGTGACCAGCGGCTCAATGTCCCGCGCGCGCAAACCGCGCAGCATCTCCAGATAGCGTTGCACCGCCGCCTCATCCCAGCCGCCCTCGTGAGGCTGGAGCCGGCTCCATTCGATCGAGATCCGAGCGGCGTTTTGGTGCAGCGCCACCATGCGATCGAAGTCCGACTCGGCGTCATGCCACCAGTCGCACGCCAGACCGGACCGGCTTCCATCTTTGATCCGACCGGGGTGTTGTTCCCAACGCCACCAGTCGCTCGCAACATTATCACCCTCCACCTGATAGGCGCTGGTTGCGGTACCCCATCGGAAACCATCGGGAAATCGAACCGGCACAGGAGGCCTCCGGGCAGTGTGGAACTCCCTCCGGTCCCTTCATGCCAGGTCTGACCGCTTCCTCCAGGAGGTGCGTGGTGGCCGTCAGGCAGCGAATGGCCGTTCGCGACTTCGTGTCCCTCAGCATCTACTGGTTCGGCCTCAACTTCCACTGGACCGCGCTGCTCGTCGTCGTCATCCCATCCGATATCCTCACGCTCGCACCCGAAGCCGAAAAGGGCACGGCGCTGGCGGGTGTACTGGGGTGGGGAGCCCTCATCGCTATGGTGACGATGCCGCTGGCCGGGGCCCTGTCCGATCTCAGCCGGCACGCCATGGGCCGGCGACGACCGTTCATGATTGCGGGGGGATTGTTGAACACGGTCGGCCTGCTCATCCTGGCAAGATCCACGTCGCTCGGCGCGTATCGGGCGTCCTACTATGTCGTCCAGGGCTCGAACAACTTCGGCGGGGCGGCCTACAGCGGGCTCTTCGCCGACGTGGTTCCTGAAGAGCAACGCGGCGTCGCGTCGGGGTGGATGGGGCTGATGATCATGCTCGCCACGATCATCGCCGGCGCCGCGGCGGGACTCTTGCTCGAACGCGGCCTGCGCACGACCGTCTACGGCCTGATCGCGCTGGTGCTCCTCCTGTCCCTGGCGTACACGGTGTGGCAAGTCCGCGAACCCCCGCCGCCCGCGGCCAAGCCGTTCGATCTCGGCGGATTCCTGCGGGGCTTCTGGGTGAATCCCCGGGAGCACCCGGACTTTGCCTGGTTGTTCATGTCACGCATCCTGATACTATTCGGATTCTACATCGTACTCGACTTCGTGCAGTTTTTTCTCAAGGATTTCATGGGCTTCGAGGACTTCAGGGCGCGTACGGGGATCCTCAGCGCGGCGGTCATGATCGGGGCGCTTCCCAGCGCCTATGCGGCCGGCTGGCTCTCCGATCGCCTCGGCCGGCGGGCGATCGTATTCGTCTCGGGGATCGTGATGGCCCTATCGATCGTGTTGTTCCTCGTCGCGCCGAGGTATACGCTCTTGCTTGGTTTGTCGGTCGTGTTCGGCATGGGCTTCGGTGCCTTTACGAGCGTTGATTGGGCCTTGGCGATCGACGTGCTGCCATCGAAGGAGGCCGCCG
>CBRGMJ010000061.1:0-7037 GCA_967797525.1 uncultured bacterium
CGAGTCCTTCGCCAGTTGCGGGCCATAGTAGGCGACCACGAAGGCGACCGCCGTCGTAAGGATCGGTGCGAACCAGGCCACGTGCTCTTTCCATTCCATGCCGAAGGTGTGCCAGGCTTTGGTGGCGTCATTGGCCAGGAGTAAGTACCGCGGGTACGTGGTCAGGTCCGTTGTGCCCGCCGGTGGCCGGGCACGATACCAGGGATAGACGATGTATGTACCGGTGTAGACTGTCAGCCAGGCCATGACCGCCATGAGCCAGGTGCCGCCGAGCAGGCGGGTCATGCGCTCGCGGACGCCGGCCACGGTCACCCACTCGGGACGAAGACTGTAGAGACCGGCGAGTCCGCCGGCGAACGCCAGGAGGAATAGCGAGCCGAAAACCATGCCGTGAACTACGGTCCAGAACTCCCGTGTGCTCAAAGACATACTCTCACCTCCTGATCAGGATGTGTGCCGAACGCTCTTCTGGGTGGCGTCAAGTCCCGGACAAACATCCCAGCCCCCCTGCGCGCCGTCATTGGCACCAGACTAGTCGAGGTCTCCTGCGCCTGCCATCGGTCCCAGCGCTGAATCGGAATCGGGTGGAGACCGGATGGTGGACATTCGACACGGTCGCGTAGGATCAGCGGTAATGCAGTCCGTTGAGGAGGAACCCCGGAAATGCGATTCCTGAAGATCAGCCTGATCCCCCTATCGGTGGCCCTGGCCTTCGTGGCGGGAACCTACACGGGCCGCACGGCGCAGCCGATGTTGCCCCACATCCATAGTCCCCTGGCTCCGCGGGTCGCTCAGGCAGCGACGGCGCTTGCGCAGACGCCACAGAATCGCGTTCGCATGATGGATGAGGGCCACGAAGCCGGGGTCAAAGCCTTCCCCGCGCGTACGGCCGGACAGGGGGCGCAACCGCTTGCGCCGGAAATCGTCGGCGGCGTCAAGGTGTTCAAGATCACGGCGTCTGAGATCGATTGGGAGATCACACCGGGTGTGAGGAAGACCGCGTTTGCCTACAACGGCACCGTCCCCGGGCCGACCATCAGAGTCACTGAGGGTGACCGCGTCCGGGTCATCCTCAAGAACACAATGAAGGAAAGCACGGCCATCCACTTCCACGGCGTACTCGTCCCCAACAAGATGGACGGCGTGCCGTTCATCACGCAACCGCCGGTGAAGTCCGGAGAGTCGTTCACGTACGAGTTCACCGCACGTAATCCGGGCTCGCATATGTACCATTCGCATCACGCCGCAGATCGGCAGGTGCCTCTCGGCCTGCTAGGCGCGTTCATCATTGAACCGAAGATCAAGTCCGCTGAGCCGAAGGTCAGTCAAGACCAGATCATGATCCTCAACGATGGTTTCTTTGGCTATACGATCAACGGCAAGGGCTTTCCGGCTACCGCTCCGATTGCGGCCAAGATCGGTGAGTGGATCCGCGTCCGCTTCATGAACGAAGGTCTGATGATCCACCCGATGCATCTCCACGGCATGCCGATGCGGGTCATCACCACAGACGGCTATCCCGTTCCGCAACCGTACCTGGTCGACACCTTGAACATCTCGCCGGGTCAGCGGTTCGACGTCCTGATCCATGCGACCGAGGCCGGAGTATGGGCCTTCCACTGCCATCTGCTCAATCATGCCGAGAGCGATCACGGTATGCACGGCATGGTGACGGCTCTGATCATCAAGTAGATGGTTAAACCGCTGCTCGTGGCTATCGTCGATGCGTCTGCGGAGATGCACCTGGCGATCGCCTCGGTGCTCGGAGGGGAGCCGGACCTGCGTATCGTCGGACACGTGCGGTCGCTGCCGGAACTCTGGATGGCGAAGCCCGACGCGATGGAGGTCGTGGTGGCCGACCTGCGGGCCTGCATAGGCCAGCCGCTGGCGCTTGCGCAGCTGCGCTGTCAGTACCCCGGCCTGCGACTGGTTGTCACCACAGCAAACCACGGGACCGAGTACAGAAATGCCATCGAGCGCCTTGCCGCCGATGGGTGGGTACAGAAGACGGAACTGGCGGACATGCTGGTGAGCACGCTGCGGCGCCTGCCGCACTAGGCTCGATCCGAAGGGAAGAAGGCCAGGACAACATCCGCTTCGCGGTGTGCCGCGTATGGCACGCTGTCCGATTCACCTCTGATAGAGGTACCTCCTAGTGCCAGCCCCTCTTGACCGCGCCTATACCGTACTGGGCGGAGGGACCAAATCGGGTCGGTGCCCGATGTGCTGCGAAGTTTGGTTCGGTACTCTGATGGTAGAGAGGCATTCCGGCCCCGATGGGCCGGTGGCAAGGGAGGCTGATCCGCATGAACGCTACTCACTGGGATTCCCTCGATGAGCTGGCCTGGCTGTGCGAGTCGGTTTATCTACGCGGCGGCAGGATAGGGGGCGCCGCGACCTCGCCATCGGCCCAGATGCCGTGCTGGGCGCCCTTCGTTGAGGTATTCGAAACTGTCGGCGAGGTGGTGGTGCGCGCCACGATGCCGGGGATAGACCCCAAGACGCTGCGTGTCGACGTATCGGGGGATAGTGTCCTGATTGAGGGCGAGGCCAGGCCGGACCGTGACCACCACGGCCAGCGGCACCAGTGCCGGGAGCTGCGCTACGGACTCTTTCGCCGCGCGGTGATCCTGCCGTGGCGCGTCGACCCTGCCACGGCCCGCGCAACCTGCAGGCACGGCCTGCTCGAGGTCAGGGCGGGCAAGACACTTCAGATCAAACTGAGAGCCGTCAGCGTGGAGGTCCGATCAGACCGATGATCCAGCACTCTACGCGCACTCCGTCGTTGATGATTGTGCCGACGCACTTCTGGAGGACGGGACAAATGACAGGTTCCAAGCGATTCACGGCCGAGGAAGCTAAGGGGATCGGCGAGGCGCTCGGCATCGATTGGGGACGGTTCGATGTCGAGCAGTTCCGAATGGGCCTCGACGTCGAGCTAGAGCACGGGTTACGGGATCTCGCGACCAATGTCACAAACGATGACCCGATCACAACGGGCAAGATCGCGCTGGCGCACCTGAACGAATTTCCCGACTACTACACGAGGCTGGATCAGATGGAAGAGGAGGCGAACCGCTTCCACGGGGAGCGCGGGAGCTAGCCACAGGTGCTTAGATCATGGTGGAGACGACCGGATTCGAACCGGCGACCCCCTGCGTGCAAAGCAGGTGCTCTCCCGCTGAGCTACGTCCCCACGCGCACTGCGTATCTCACATCATAAGACGTGAGCTGGCGCATGGGCAACAGCACGCGTCGCAAGGGGTAGAGGTGGAAAGAAAACAGGCCGGGGCGTCATTCACCCCGGCCCGCAACGCTCAGCAGGTAACGGCTTACGGGAACATCCGGCTGATGCCCACAGTCAGACCCGTCCAAGCGAAGTTGCAGTTACAGTAGTTCGTGGTGCCCGACGAGTTCGCGTGCACCGCCCGCCAGCCGCCGTCAATCGTCCAGGCGCCAAACATGCGGCCGACCACCGCCCCATACTCGTAAAAGCTCGCGGTGGACGTCTCGGGACCGGGGAATGTGGTGCCAGGCCAGGTCCAGGTTCCGTTCGCCGCGACGGAGAACGCAGCCCAGGCCGCAATACTCCAGGCGCCAGCAAACTGGCGATGGAAGTCGGCGCCGAGCCGGAAGCCGCTGGCCCGGAAGGCCTGCGGGCTCGTCGAAGCCGGGAACACGTTGCTTTCGCCGACGCTCCCATAGCCTACGAAAAGGCTAAACTGACCCGTCGGGGCCATAAAGACACGGTGGAGGTTGAAGTTCCACATGCTATCGTTGCCCGACGTCGCGCCCGTCCAGGTCCCCGCCCAGTTGCGCTCGGCGCCCCAGTCGCCGTTAAAGGAGATCGCCCAGTCGGGATTGATACCCCGGCGCAAGTTCAGGCTGAGCATCGTCGAATCCCAAGATCCACGAAAGGCTCCGGCTTGGTTGACGTTGACGTGGGCCGGCCAGTAGCCCAATCGGGCCCAGATCTGTGCCGCCGCGGGCTGAGCCATAATTGCGAGTGACACGAGCATGATAGCTAGGATTAGGGCAGTGGTGCGTAATCTCTTCATTTGTTACCTCCGCCTCCAGTGTGCCGTCAGAAGCAGACCGGCAGTATCCTCACAAGACCCCGTCGCTTCGTCGCTCCCCGCAGCTATTCCTTCTTGGCCATGGCCAGCACGACCCGCTCCGGCGAGATCGGCAGGGCGGTGAGGCGCGCCCCGGCGGCATCCGAGACGGCGTTGGCGATCGCCGCCGCAGCCGCAACGACCGGAGGCTCGCCCACGCCTTTGGCGCCGAACGGCCCGTCGTCCGATGGGACCTCCACGATCACCGCATCCACCCGCGGCGTATGGGAGGCCCTCGGCAGCGCGTAGTCCGCAAAGGTGCCGGTGACCAGCCCGCCACCCTCGTCGTAGGTCATCTGCTCGAAGAGTCCCCATCCGAGGCCCTGGACCGCCCCACCGATCATCTGGCCTTCGACGGCTGCTGGGTTGATGGCAAAGCCGACGTCCTGAACGACGACGTGGTCTGTGATCTTCACCTGACCGGTTTCCCGGTCGACACGCGCGCGCACGAGATGCCCCGCGAAACCGGGGGCCTGTTGCGTCATCGTCGTCGATCCCACACCGAAGACCGGAGGGTACTTTGCGCCAAACCGCATGCTCATCTGCGCAATCTCGGCCAGCGAGAGTCGCACGGTGGGCGAGCCTTTGACCTGGACGTGTCCTTCGGCTACCTCCAGGTCCTCGCTACGCGCTTCGAGATGGCTCGCCGCGATGCTGAGAATCTGGCGCCGGGCATCCTCGGCCGCCAGACGCGCCGCGCTCCCGACGGTGTACGTGATCTTGCTGCCCCCGGCAAACCCGGCGTACGGTGCCTGGCTCGAATCCACCGTGATGACCTTCACTTTTGACGGATCGACGCCGAGGATCTCCGCGGCGATCAGACCCATCGTCGTGGCAGTCCCCGAGATGTCGACGGCGCCCATCAATACCTGGAACGTGCCGTCGGTGTTGGCTCGGATGCACGCGGCCGCGGATTCCAATCCGCCCGGCCAACCGCCGATCGCCACTCCTTCACCCTCGCCCGGACGCTTCGGCCGCCGCCGGACCGGGTGCGCGTCGATGGCTTCCAGGACCTTCCTGATCCCCATCTTCGGCCACGGCCGGCCGTTGGGCATCAGATCACCGGTATTCACGCAGTGGCGGAGCCGGAACGCGATAGGATCGACGCCGAGTTTCGCCGCCAGCTCGCTCATCGCCGACTCGATCACAAACGTCGCCTGTACGGCGCCGGGGGCACGGTACGCTCCAACAGTCGGTTTGTTTGTCAGGACCTCCATGATCTCGATGGAGAGGCTCGGGAACCGGTAGTAGCCACCCATCATCAGCCCGGAGATGCCCAGCGGCGATCCCGGTCTGCAGCCGGACTCGTAGATCATCTTGACCCGCAGCGCGACCAGGTTGCCGTCGCGCGTCGCCCCGAGTTCGAGGTCGGTGCGGCTGGCCGGCCCCGGTTCGGTCGTCAGGAAGTCTTCCATTCTGGTCAGGATCAGACGCACGGGCCGGCGGAACATCATCGTCAGGGCGCCGACCAGGGGCTGGAACATCATCCCCTTGCCGCCAAAGCCGCCTCCGACGTGCATCGGAACCACCCGGACCTTATGCTCGGGCAGACCAAGGATTCTTGCCGTCTGCTGCCGGACGTAGAACTGGCCCTGGGTGGCCGTATAGATCGTCAGATCCCCGGTCGCTGGGTCGACCGTGGCGACGGTGGCCTGTGGCTCGATGTAGCCCTGATGGATCCGCGACGTGGTGTACGTGCGCCGGACGACCACATCAGCCTTCTCGAGCCCGGCCGCGGCATCACCGCGCGTGAAGTCGACCCGGTTGGCAATGTTGCTGGGCTTGTCGGCCTTGTGTTCCTCGACCGTGATCGTGGCGTGCGCGGCGGCCTCGCCTTCGTCGGTGTCGGTCGACTCACGCACCAGCGGGGCGCCCTCGCGCAGCCCCTCATCGATCGACAGCACGGCGGGCAGCGCGTCGAACTCTGCGCCGGCCCGCAACACGTCGATGCCGTCGCCGGCGGCGGCCTCGCTCTCGGCTACCAGGATCGCGACCGGCTCACCGGTGTAGGACGTCTGCGACTCGGCGAGCAGCGCCCGCGCGTCCTTCCCGAGTTTCGCGAGGTCGGTCGAGGTGACGACCGCCACGACCCCGGGCACTGCCAGCGCGGCTTTCTTATCGATACGCACGATCTTCGCCTTGGGATGCGGGCTCACCAGGAGTCTGGCGTGCAGCATGCCCGGCAGCTGCAGGTCTTCCGTATAGCGCATGCTGCCAGTGACCTTCTCGAAGCCCTCAGCTCGTTTCGTACGAGTTCCAATCGAGCCCATCGTGCCCTCCAGACGATTCGATGTGCGACTCGGTCATGCGATTGGATGACTTCGGCGCGCACTCCCGCGCGGCCTCTTGCCAAGTTGTCCGTCTCAGCCCTGTCACGTATGATGCGAGTCAGAGTAGGAGGGACTCTCATGTTGGAGGCGACCGAGCGTTCCGAACGGCGATGGGATGTCGAGGGCTACGAGCGCATCGATGCCGTGCGCCTCGAAACGTTTCCATACGAATATCCGGGTAGCGAGGCCGTCGTCAATGTCTCGACGGATGAGTTCACCGCGGTCTGCCCATGGTCGGGACTACCCGACTTCGGCCGGCTCACCATCAGATATGTCCCGCGCGACCGCGTGCTCGAGCTCAAATCGTACAAATACTACATTCATTCGTACCGTAACGTCGGCATCTATCAGGAACACGCGGCGAACAGGATCCTGCAGGATCTCGTCGGCGTGACCGAGCCCGCGTGGATGGAGCTCGAACTGGACTACAACGTGCGCGGCGGTGTACACACGATCGTGCGCGTCCGCTGGCCGCGCGCCGGTCCCGACGTGTGATCTGCTCCGCGCGCCGGGTCGGTGAGGGAATATCCGCCTCCAGACATCGTTGACCGACTCGCCGTGGTTCCGACAGAATCTGCGCGCGTTCTGGTGG
>CBRGMJ010000062.1:0-6979 GCA_967797525.1 uncultured bacterium
GCGCCTCCCCCGGCGGTGCGGTCGGCGATGTCGCGCCGGGCGCAGCCGGCGGTCTTGCGGGCCCGGGCGGCACAACCTGCGGTGCCTCAACCGGAGAGGCCACGGGCGCCGCGGGCGCGGCCGCCGCAGGCCGCATAACCACGCGTGGGGCCTCTTCAGTCCTCGCGGGTGGCTCAGGGGGTGCAACGACGGGTGGCGGAATCTACACGGGCGCGGGCGGCGGCATCACGATCTTGCGGACACCAAGAATGCGCTCGCCGGTCGGTGTGCGGGCATCGATGCGGGGTGGGGCCGGAGACTCTGCCGCCGGTTTCGCGGGCAGTGTGGCTCCCGCGCCCTTCTTCCCCCTCGTCGCGCGCACGGCGGCCACGTGGTCGCGGATCCGCTCTTCAGCAACCACCATCAGGCTGCTGCTGTGGCTCTTGACCGTCACCTTGAGCTGCGCCAGGACGTCCATCAGCTCTTTGGTGTCCAGTCCGAGCTCTTTGGCCAGTTCGTAGACCCGCATCCACCAACCTCCTCAAGACTCGCCGGAGGGCCGCGAGATCGCCAGCCGCAACGTATCAGCCACAGTGGCGGGCATGACCACTTCGAGCGCGTGCTGCAATCGGCCCTGCCTCAACGCCTGATCCGCGCACTCTGGCCGGGGACACACATACGCGCCCCGGCCCGCCACCTTCCCCGTTGCGTCGACACGAACTTCTCCAGACGGCGTCCGCACCACGCGGACCAGCTCACGCTTCGGGCGCATCTGCCGGCACGCGACGCACTGACGCAGCGGGACATGGCGGGTTCGCGGCATCGTCTGACCCTAGGCCGTCTTCTGCTCCGTGTCGACTTCCGGCGCCCCGGACGGCTCCGGGGCCGGGCCGGCCGCTGCCACCGGCTCCGGCGCAGCAGCGGCCGGCGCCGCGGCAACTGCGGGAGCAGTGCCCCCTTCTTCTTCGGGCAGATCGACAAAGAGTTTCTGCGCCTCGATCTCCTTGATCTGTGACTCGCTCTTGATGTCGATCCGCCACCCTGTCAGTTTCGCCGCCAGACGCGCGTTCTGCCCCTCACGGCCGATAGCCAACGAGAGCTGATGGTCGGGCACGATCACGAGCGCCGTCTTGGTTGGCTCGTTGATCTCGACCCGCACCACCTTCGCCGGCGAAAGCGCCGCAGCGGCAAACTGCGCGACATCGGGGCTCCACGAGACGATGTCGATCTTCTCGCCGCGCAACTCGTCGACAATCGCCTGCACCCTCGAGCCCTTCGGGCCGACGCATGCGCCGACGGCGTCGACGTTCCGGTCGCGCGAGGCCACGGCGATCTTGCTGCGCGTGCCCGCCTCCCGGGCGATGGCCTTGATTTCGACGATTCCCTCGTACACCTCGGGGACCTCTAACTCGAACAATCGCTTCAACAGACCCGGGTGGGTTCGCGACACGACGATCTGCGGACCCCGCGTCCCCTGCCGGACTTCCACGACGTACGCCTTGACCCGCTCGCCCTGCCGGTAGCCCTCACGTGGTATCTGCTCGGGTGGGGGCAGCACGGCCTCGATCCGGCCCAAATCCAGATACACGTTCTTCCGCTCGATACGCTGGACGATCCCGGTGACGATGTCGCCCTCACGATCTCGAAACTCTTTGTACACAAGCTCGCGCTCGGCCTCACGCAGCCGTTGGACGACGACCTGTTTGGCGGTTTGGGCGGCGATCCGCCCGAAGTCCCGCGGCGTGACCTCGACCTCGACCATCTCCCCGATCTCCGCCGTTGGATCCCACTCCCGCACCTGCAAGAGCGCGATCTGGGTGGTCGGGTCGTCGACGTTCTCCACGATCGTGCGTACCTGGTAGGCCCGCATCTCGCCGGTCTCGCGGTCCATTTCGATGCGCATGTTTTGCGCCGTCGCGCCAAAGTTCTTCTTGTAGGCGGAGAGCAGCGCCGCCTCGATCGCCTCGACGATCACGTCCTTGCTGATGCCTTTTTCTTCTTCGATTTGATCGAGCGCCCTCAACAGCTCGACATTCATGACGGCGTACGTCCTCCTCTGGCGAAGTCTTCCCGCAAGTCGTCCATCTCCACGACGAGCCGCGCGGTCGCGACGCGCTCCAGCGGGAGTCGCGCCGTGTCCGCATCCAGTTCCAGTACGACGTCCGCGCCGTCGAGCCCGATCAATCGGCCGCGCCACCGGCGCCGCCCCTCGATCGGTTCGCGCACCGTGAGTTCGATCTTGCGCCCCGCAAAACGCACGAAGTCTTCAGCCGAGCGCAACGGCCGGTCCAACCCCGGTGATGCGACCTCCAACATGTATGCGTGCGGAATCGGATCGTGCAGGTCCAGCGCGCGGCTCAACTCCTCTGAAATCCGCGCACAATCCTCCACGTTCAATCCGCCCTCGCGTTCGACGCTAACCCGAACAACGGGTCGGCGTCCCTCGCCACCCACCTCGAGACCAAACAACGTCGCCCCGTGGCGGGCCGCGACGGACGCCGCCAGGTCCTGTACGTCCTTCAACCAGGCAGGCGCCTTCACAGCACTCGCTCCTCATAAAAAACGAGCGGGCTAATACCCACTCGCGTCGTCGAGCATGCCGGCGGAGCGCCGGCCGATACATCTCCCGCCTGACAACACCGGAATCGTAACACACTTTCCCCGGTGCAGGCAAGCGCGCCGCCTCCGTCAGGAGGCGCGGCGACCTCGGCGTCTAGGGATAGAGCCGGTTCAGCAGCCTCGGGAACGGAATCGTCTCGCGGACATGGTCGATCCCACAGATCCAGGCCACGGTGCGCTCGATCCCGACGCCGAAGCCGGAATGCGGCACTGACCCGTACCGGCGGAGGTCCAAGTACCATCGGTAGACCTCCTCCGGCAGGCGATGTTCGGCCAGCCGCCGCCGGAGCAGATCGAGGTCGTCGATGCGCTGACCGCCGCCGATGATCTCGCCGTAGCCCTCCGGCGCCAGGAGATCGGCTCCGAGTACCACTTCGGGCCGCTGTGGATCGGGTTGCATATAGAAGGCCTTGCACTGCGTGGGGTACCGGTGCACGAACACGGGCCGGTCAAACGAGTTGCTCACAACCGTCTCCTCATCACCGCCGAGATCGTCTCCCCAGGTCACCGGTTTGCCGTGTTCGGCGAGCACGCGCAGCGCGTCGTCGTACGAGATGCGGGGAAACGGCGTCTGGACGCGCTCGAGCGGTGCGACGTCGCGCTCCACCGTGCGCAGCTCGGCCCGGCAACGCTCTAACACCCGGCCCACGACGTACGCGATAAACCCCTCGGCCAGCGTCATGTAGCCGTTGAGGTCGAGGAACGCGGCTTCGGGTTCCAGCATCCAGAACTCGATCAAGTGCCGGCGGGTCTTGCTCTTCTCTGCACGAAACGTCGGTCCGAAGCAGTAGACGCGGCCAAACGCCATCGCTGCCGCTTCGTTGTACAACTGACCGGATTGGGTCAGATACGCCGTCCCCAGATCGAAGTACTCGGTGGCAAACAGCGTTGTCGTCCCCTCCACCGCGGCCGGCGTCAGGATCGGCGCGTCCACGCGGAGATACCCGTGGTCGTCGAGGTAGTCGGTCATTGCGCGGATGACCTCGGCCCGCACCCTCAGGATCGCGTGCTGGCGCCGGCTGCGGAGCCACAGATGCCGGTGATCCATGAGAAACTCGACCCCGTGCTCCTTCAGCGTAATGGGATACGCGTCGGCCTCCTGGATCACGCGGATCGACCGGACAGTCACCTCGACACCGCCGGGGGCGCGTGAATCGGCGCGTACGACGCCGGTGAGGATCAGGCTGCTCTCTTGCGGCAGGTGATCGGCTGCCGCAAAGGTGTCCTCGGGGACGTCCTGCCGGCCCATCACGGCCTGCACCGTGCCTGTGCCGTCGCGGAGCTGCAGGAAATGGATCTTGCCGCTGCTACGACGGTTCGCCAGCCAACCGGACAGTTCGACCTCCTGTCCGATGTGTTGCCCCAGCATCTCGATCGTCGTCGGCTGCGGCATGGTCATCGTATTCCCGCTCCGCGCGGCGTGGTCCCACCAGGAAGCCGGTGACAAAGATGGAATGTCAGGACGTCACCGATGATCGCGATCATTTTCGACTTCGACAACACGCTCATCGACTCGCGGATCAACTTTGCCGAACTCCGGGCCAGCCTCATCGATCAATGGGCGGCCCGATCGCCCCTCCCTGCTGCGCGCGAGGAGTTGATGCGCCATCCGCTCCGCGACCTCGTCGATCAGGCAGCGGCCGCCACGCCGGATCTGGCTCCATCGCTGTGGGCCACGATCGAGCGCTATGAGGCCGAAGGGCTCGCGGGCGCCACCGCCATGCCCCACGCCCGCGACGTGCTCGAGCGTCTGGCGGCACGGGGATTCCGGCTTGCGTTGTTGACGAACAACGCCCGTCCGGCGACGCACCGGCTGCTGCAGGCGATGGCGCTGACGCCACTGTTGGATCTGGCCATGACACGCGACGACGTGCCCGCGTTGAAACCCGATCCATCCGGCATCCGCTTGATCGTCGATCGGCTGGGCCCGTTGCACGACGCGTACATGGTCGGCGACTCATGGATCGACGGCCTCGCCGCCGAGGGCGCGGGCGTGCGGTTCATCGGGTTTGGGGAGCGACGCGCCGAGGTCGAATCGCGCGGCGTCGTCCCCTGGGCCTGGATCTCCGATCTGAGGGAACTGCTGAACCTCGACCTCCGCCAATAACCTGCGGTCTACCAGAGATGGGAGAACTTCCGGGCGAATCGCTGCTCCAGTTCCTCGCGGTTGAGATGGTACACGGGGCACTCTCGCAGCATGCAGACGTGCAGCGCCTGGTTGCAGTACGCATCTGCCACTTCCCAGCACTTCCGACTGACGTAGTAGGCAGCGCAGACGCCCTTCTTTGAGGGGCCGGCAATGATGTCCGGAGCGCCGGTCGGGCCGTGGGCCGGTACGGGCATCTCGGCAGGCGCCGGGGCGACGTCCCGCACCAGACGGAGAATCGGCCTGGACTCGCGCGGCGCGGTCGCCGGCGTCACCGAGTGCCTCCCCGTTTCGGCCTCCGCCACCGGTGGCGCCGGCGGCGTCGGGTCTTCGAATGCTTCCATCTCGCGGGACGCGATCTCGATCAGATCTCTAACGCCTCGCCGGAGCTCCTCGCGTCCGTTTGGCATAAGCGATCACCTCTTGAGCGAGATTCGAGTATTCCTTGGCGCCCCGCGAGTCCGGATTCTTGATGAACAGCGGCACGCCAGCCATGGACGACTCGACCAGCTTGATGTTGAAGTGGATGGTTGTTTGAGAGACCTTGTTAGGGAAGAAATCGTGAATACCGTTGAGGATCTCTTTGCTGATCGTCGTCCGCGAATCATACATCGTCGGCAGCACGGCGATGATTTCAACCTGATGCCCGACCTCGTCGCGCACCATCTTCAGCGTCCGGAGCAGCTGCCGCATGCCCAGCAGCGCGTAGTAGTGGGTCTGGATGGGAATGACGATGCCGTCGCAGGCCACCAGTGCGTTCAGCGTGAGAAGGCCAAGTGACGGCGGCGTGTCGATCAGAATGAAGTCATACTGCGACCGCAGCGGGGCGAGACGCTTTCGAAGCGCCGTCTCGCGCCCGATCCGCGCCGCCAGTTCGAGTTCGGCGGCCGCCAGGTCGATCGACGAAGGCGCCAAGTCGAGTCGTTTGACGTTGGTCTTGCGGATGACCGCTGCCATGGGCAGGCCATCATCAGGGTTCGGGTCGACGATGACGTGGTAGACAGTGCGCTCGAGCGTTGCCGCGTCGATCCCCAGGCTCACCGTGGCATTCGCCTGGGGGTCGAGATCGACCAGCAACGTCTGGTGACCCGCTGCGGCGAGGGAGGCGCTCAGGTTGACGGCTGTTGTCGTCTTGGCACAGCCGCCTTTTTGGTTGACCAACCCGATGACCAGCGCCTCAGCGCTCACCTACCCGTGCCACCTCAGTTTCCGGGGGGAGCCCGGCTTTCACCGGGCAATCCCCTGGCTGTTCGACCCCCTGCAAACAATATCCTTTTGGAGGATGGAAGTCTGCCCGCTTGTGGATAATAAAAGGAGAGAAGGGGCATAACTGTCAATAGCGAAGAACGGGGGACTCGGCTACAAGCAGGAACGAACCGGTGACTCGGCCACAAGGGGGACGGGACGCATGCGGGTAACGGTCAGCGTGATCAAGGCCGATATTGGGGCTGTGGGAGGTCATACGGTTCCCAGCCGGGAGCTGATGGACTTGGTTCGCGAGCGCGTCCACGGCGTCACCGGTACCCTACTCATCGACAGCACCGTCTGCCACACCGGCGATGACGTGTGCCTGATCATGACCCACGCCCACGGCGTCGGGTATGCGAAGGTGCACGAACTCGCCTGGGATGCGTTCCGGGCCGGCACGGAGGTCGCGAAACGACAGGGACTCTATGGCGCGGGGCAGGACCTCTTGAAGGATGCCTTCTCCGGCAACGTCAAGGGATTGGGTCCGGGGTCCGCGGAGATCGAGTTCGACGAACGGCCCAACGAGGCGATCATGATCCTGGCGGCGGACAAGACCGAGCCAGGCGCCTTCAACCTCCCCATGTACTTGTCGTTCGCCGATCCGATGTACTCACCGGGTCTGCTGCTCTCCGACGCGTTGCATGAAGGCTTCAAGTTCGTGATCATGGACGTCGATCATACCGAGGGTGACCGCATCATCACGCTGGAGGCTCCCGAGCGCCTCTATGACATCGCGGCGCTGCTGCGCGACACGCACCGGTACGTCATCGAGTCCATCTGGTCGCGAAAACATCCCAACGAGCAGGCGGCCGCGGTGTCGACCAGCCGGCTGCGTAATATTGCGGGCAGGTACGTTGGGAAGGACGATCCGGTGGCCGTCGTGCGGACCCAACGGATCTTCCCGGCGACGGAGGAATTCGGTCCGCCGTTCGCGCTGGCCCCCTTCGTGGCCGGTGACACGCGGGGGAGCCACAACCTCCCGCTGAT
>CBRGMJ010000063.1:0-6958 GCA_967797525.1 uncultured bacterium
AGGCCGCACCGCCAGGGCACGCTCGCGTCCCATCGCGGTGACCGTACCTTCGGCCAGTACCGCGACGACTTTTGGGAACTCCAGCACCCGCAGCGTCCGCTCGCCGGCCGGCGCGCGCGGCTCGGTCATACGCCGCACCCTTCCGCCCCACCGCCGGCGGCTGTATCGCGGCGCCCCGCCTGATCCGCCCCGCCGCCCGTCACCACCTCGAGTACGGCCTGCGCCACGTCCGTGATCGCGGTCACCGAACGAAACGCCTCACGCCCCGGACCGATCGCCAGCGTGGGCACCGGGTTGGTCGTGTGGCTTGTGGTGCGATCGTCTTCGATGTTGCCGTGGTCGCTGGTGATCAACACGGTCATACCGTCAGGTCGCTCGAGGACCCCCGCCAGCAGCTCATCGACCATCGCGACGACGGCGTCGGACGTCAGCGGGATACGGCCGTGCCCGGCCAGGTCGGTGAGGAAGAACTCGAAGAATGTCAGGTCCTCCTCCGCGGCGATCGCAGCCAGACGACGGCCGGATGCACGCGGCGTCACCTCAGGCAGATCGTGCCCCCACTGTCTGAGCCGTCCGTTGGTCAGATCGTGGAACACGGCCCGCCCGCTGATGAGGTCGTCGAGCGTGCGCAGCCGGACGCCGGCTGCCTGCGCAGCGTAGCTGACGGCGGCCATGCGCAGCCGGCGTGACGCGATGGCGGCAAAGTACTCGGGGCTATACGCGTTGGCGAGCGCCACGCGCGCGCCCGCCGCACGCGCGCGCGCGAAGAAACTCTGCCGTGCGAGCAGGTCGCGCAACTCCTGGGTCGGAAAGGCCGTCACGTGGCGTCCCGCGATGGCGGGGGCATTCACGCCGCACAGCAGGGCGGTTTGGCCGGTTGCGCTCTGCGGCAGGCCGGGGACCCCGAGGGTCGCGTCCGTCGGGACGAGGAGGACACCGGGCCGATCGACGGCGCCGCGCAACACGAGTGGACCGCCCAGCAGACCGTGCAGCGTGGGCGTCGGCGTGCGTGCGAGGGGGTTCGGGGCGGGATCGGCGGGTCCAAGCCCGACCCCGTCGAGAAAAACAACCAGAAACGGCTTGCCCCCATTATAGCCGGGCCGCCCGTCGCGACCGCGCAAACGGCCGGGAGAGCGATGGGTGCCGCTCGACCCCAAACCGCCACGGCCTGCGCGTCGCCACCGAGATCCCGACGCGGGGACCGCTGACGATTCGCCCGCGCGTCAACTGGCGCCGTGCGGCGCCGCCGTCGGCGATGTAGAGGGGCGGCCTCGTGAGGTCCGATCCGTTGTGCCGCCGATCGATGCCCATGGCGCGGGTGAGCCGGCCGGGTCCCGCCGCGACGCGCGCGGGCGGCACGCGGCCGTCCGGTTCGAGCCCTTCCACGGGCTCGAGGGCCCGCAGCAGCACCGCTCCGGCTCGGCTCCGGGTCTCGGTGACGACGTTGACGCAGAAGTGCATCCCGTAGGTGAAGTACACGTACGCGAGGCCGGGGTGCCCGTACATGATGAGGCTGCGGGGGGTCGGGCGATACGCGTGGCTGGCCGGATCTCGCGGGCCGCGATACGCTTCGACTTCGACGATCCGGCCGATGCGGCGCCCCCTGGGCCCCTGGTGCACCAGCAGGTGCCCCAGCAGCGCGCGCGCGACCGTCAGCGTCTCGCGGGCAAAAAAGCGCCGCGGCAGTGGCCGCGGCAGCGGGGTGGTCACCGTCGTCACGTCGCGGTCACGATCGGCGGCGCGGCCCGCCGGTGGCCCCCTTGAGCATTCCCAACAGATCTCGCAACGGCAGCGTGTTGATTACGTCCTTCGCCTGCGCCCACCCACGCCGGGCAACCCCCACCCCAAGCGGCATACGGTATAAATGGTCGCCGGTATGGGCGTCGGTGCCGATCGCCAGCCGCGCCCCGCGCTCCGTGGCCAGCCGCGCGTGCGTGTCGCTGAGGTCGAGACGCTCGGGCGATCCGTTGATCTCCAGCGCGGTGCCGGTCGCGACCGCCGTGTCGACGAGGGCTTCCATGTCGACCTCGTAGGGATCGCGCTGGCTGAGCATCCGGCCCGTCGGGTGCCCCAGGATGTCGACGTGCTCGCTCTGCATCGCTCGGGTCATGCGTGTGGTCATCGCCTCGCGGCTCATCTTGAAACGCGTGTGCACCGAGGCGATCACGACGTCGAGGCCGGCGAGCAGATCGTCAGGGTAGTCGAGCGATCCGTCGGCGGCGATGTCGCACTCGGTCCCAATCAGGACGGTGATGCCCGCTGTGTCCGAGAGCGCGCGGATGTGCCTGACGTGCTCGCGCAGCTCGTCGATCGTCACGCCGCCGGCCATCTTCAGCGACTGTGAGTGATCGGTAATGCACAGGTACTCGTAGCCGAGCGTTTTGGCGACCGCCGCCATCGCCTCGGCGGTCTCGGATCCGTCGCTCCACCGCGTGTGGACGTGGAGATCGCCGCGGATATCGGCCACCTCGACCAGGTCCGGCAGGCGCCCCTCGACCGCCGCATCGATCTCGCCGAGATCCTCTCGCAGTTCGGGCGGGATCCAGGGCAGACCGACCGTCTTGTAGACATCCTCTTCGGTCTTGCCGGCCACGCGCTTCCCGCCGTCGACCCTCCACACGCCGTATTCGTTGAGCTTCAACCCCTTCTTGATGGCGCGCTCACGCAGTTTGACGTTGTGTTCCTTACTGCCGGTGAAGTACTGCAGCGCCGCGCCGTAGGCCACAGGATCGACCACGCGCACGTCGGTCTGCAGCCCCACGTCGAGCACCACGCTCGAGCGGGTCGTGCCGCGCGACAGCACCTGTGTGACCGCCGGGGCCTCCGCGAAGGCGTGCATGACGACCTCGGGTTTCTTGCTGGTGACCAAGATGTCGATGTCGCCGATCGTCTCTTTCATCCGCCGAAGACTGCCGGCCACGCTGATCTGCTGCACCCCGGGCACCGCCCGCAGCCTTTCGACCAGCTCGTTGGCGACCGGCCACACCACGCCGAGTGGCCGGCGGGCGCCGCTACGACGGAGCATGGCGATGCCTTTCAGGATGCTCTCCTCGGTCTTGGCGCCCATGCGCGGGAGATCGCGGAGCCGGCCGGATTTGGCCGCGGCTTCGAGCTCATCGATTGAGGTAACGCGGAGCTTGTCGTAGAGCAGCATGGCGGTCTTGGGACCGACCTCGGGGACCTGCATCAACGACGTCAGCCCGGGTGGCAGCGAGGCGGACAGCTCATCGTAGTACTTCATCGTACCGGTGCGGAGGAATTCCTCGATCTTCTCGGCGGTGCCGCCGCCGACACCGGGAAGCTCCGTCAGACCGCCGCGTTCGGCAACCGCCGCCACATCCTCGGTCAGGGCTTCCAGCGAGCGGGCTGCGCGGCGGTACGCGTTGATGCGGAAGATCGATTCGCCCTTCGCTTCCAGCATGTCGGCGATCTGGGCAAATCGCTGAGCGACGGCCCGGTTCTGCATCCGCGGGGCTGCGTCAGAACTTCTGGTCGGGGCCGTAGGCCGGGAACGTGAAGGGGCTCGCCCGGCGTAGTGTCTGGATGCCTTCCCGCTGGAAGGCCGCCACGTGTGCGGCGACGACGGATCGCGAGATGTCCTCCGCGACGCCCTTCGAGAGCGGCGAGGCCAGCAGGATCCCGACCAGCGCCATCGAGGCGACCAACGCCTTGACCAGACCCATCGCGACACCCAGCAGCTGTCCTGATATTTCTGGCCGTTTGGCGCCCGGCAGGAGGCTGATCAACAGCGTGAACAGCGCGTAGAGCATGACGAACGTGATCACAAACCCCACTGTGCGTGCCCAGTCTTCAGTAAACTCCGCTGAGACGATCAGGGAGTCGATCCACTTCGCGATCGACAGTCCTGCGACCGGCATGGCGATCGCCGAGATAACGTACGCGGCGATCACCGCACACACCCCCAGGAGCGGCACGACCACGCCCTTGAGCAGGCCCTGAAGGACGAACCAAATCACCATCGCCAGGATCACCCAGTCAAGCCACGTCATTGCCAGCGCCCCCCTCACCTTACCCATACCCAGATGGCGTCGATCGGTCGCCATCAAAGCCGAATCGTCACCGGGAGGCGCTCCGGCAACGCCTCGTGGATCCGCCGGATGACCCCGTCGACCTCTTCTCCTGCCAGCGTCCGGTCCGGGGCCCGGAAGATCAGCGTGTACGCCAGATTGCGCAGCCCCTGAGCGAGGGGCGGCCCGGCGTAGACATCGAAGAGTTCGACACTCTCGAGGAGAGTTCCCGCGATCTCGCGGATCGCGGATTCCACCCGAGCCTGCGGCAACGCCTCTGGGGCGGCCACGGCCACGTCGCGCCGGACCGCGGGGAAGCGCGGAAATCCGGAGAAGCGCGGCTGCGTCACGGCCCGTCTGAGCAGGCGGTCGAGCGTCATCTCTGCCACATACGTCCGCCCAGGCAGGTCAAACCGCGTGGCCACGTCGGGGTGCAACTCGCCGGCGGCGCCAACGACGTCACCGTCGAAGACGATCTCACCGCTGCGATTGGGGTGGAGCCAGGCGCGTTGACCGGGTTCAATCGCCAGCGGTCCGATTCGCAGTTCGGCGAAGAGTGTCTCCAGCGCGCCGCGCAGGTGAAAGAAGGTGACATCCCGGTCGCCGCCGTCGTGCCGCCAGTCACCCGTCAGCCACGGGCCGCGGAGGGCGAGGGCAAGCGCGTGGCGCTCGTCGATGCCGGCGGGCTGTGCGCGGCCAAACACCCGACCGATCTCGAACAGGTGCACAGCCTCACGGCGATGGCTGACGTTGACCCGGACGGCTTCTAGCAACCCGGGCAGCAGACACGGCCGGAGGTGCGTGTGGTCGCTGGTGAGCGGGTTGCGCAGCGCGACCGGGGTGCGCCAGGGATCACCATCCTCGAGCCCGAGGCGCTCGAGCAGCCGCACGCTCACCAGCGAGATGGTCAACGCCTCCGTGAGCCCGGCGCGGATCAGGGCGTCGCGCGCGGAGGCCTCCGTCTCCAGCCTCGACGCCCGGCGCCCCTGGTGCATGGCTTCGACGGGCAGCGCCTCCGGGACGCGCTCGTAGCCGTAGTGCCGCACGACCTCTTCGATCAGGTCCTCTTCGCGCTCGAGGTCGCGGCGGCCGATGGGCGGGGTGGCACGAATGACGTCGGCGTCGCGCCGCAGATCGATGCCCAGTCGCGTCAGAATAGCTTCCGCGTCGGCGGCGGGCACGGTCATGCCGAGCACACGGCGCAGCCGAGGCAGCCGCAGGACGATCGTCGGTCGGGATGCGGGACGCGGATACGCGTCGACCCCGCCGCGCATCACCCGGCCACCGGCGAGCTCCGCGATCAATTGCGCGCACCGGCGCGCGGCCCGGGCCGCCCCTTCGGGATCGATGCCGCGTTCGAATCGGGCGCTGGCCTCGGTGCGCAGACCCAAGCGGCGGCTGGTGCGCCGGACGCTGGCCGGGGCAAACGACGCCGCCTCGAGCAACACTTGGCGCGTGGTCGCACTGATCTCCGTCGCACCGCCACCCATGATGCCGGCCAGAGCCACGGCCCGCCGCGCATCGGCGATCACCAGCATCTGTGGATCCAGATCACGCGTGGCGCCATCGAGCGTGACCAGCCGCTCGCCGGCCGCCGCGGGGCGGACGACGATCCGCTGCTCCGTCAGAGTGTCCAGGTCGAACGCATGCTGCGGCTGGCCCCACTCGAGCATGACGTAGTTCGTCGCGTCGACGATGTTGTTGATGGGCCGGACTCCGGCGGCCTCAAGCCGCGAGGCCAGCCACGCGGGCGACGGCCCTACCGTCACGCCGGTGATGACGTGCACGATATAGCGCGGGCACAAACCGGCGTCGGCGATCTGGACCGCGGTCAGCGTCGACGCGGCCGGATCGTGCTCGTCGAAGCGCTCGTCCGGGAGCCGGACATCACGCCGGCCCCACGCTGCCATCTCACGGGCGATCCCGATCAGGCTGAGCAGATCCGGGCGGTTGGAGGCGATCTCGAGATCGAACACCACCTCATCCCCGGCCTGCTCGACCGACTCGACGCCCAGACCCAGCATGGGCAGTTGCTCTGCGAGCATCGCCGGCGTCTCGGATACTTCGACGTAGTCGCGCAGCCAGGACAGCGGGGCCTTCATCAGAACTGCCCCAACAACCGCAGATCGTTTTCCCAGAACAGCCGGATGTCGGGAATGCCGTACCGCACCATCGCCGGACGGTCAACGCCCAGACCGAAGGCAAACGCCGTGTAGCGCTCGGGATCGATCCCGCCCATTTCCAACACCCGGGGGTGGAACATGCCGCACCCGCCGAGTTCGAGCCAGCGGCCCTCGAAGGTCACGGCCAGCTCGGCGCTGGGCTCGGTGAAGGGAAAGTAGCTCGGCTGGAACCGCGTGCGCGTCTGCGGGCCAAACATCTCGCGCGCAAACGTCGCCAGCACGCCCTTGAGGTCGGCAAACGTGATCCCCTCCCCCACCATGAACCCGTCTACCTGGTGAAAGACCGGCATGTGTGTGGCGTCGACCGTGTCGCGACGATAGCACCGGCCGCTGGTCACGATCCGCATGGGCGGTTTCCGTTCGAGCATCACGCGCGTGTCGACTGCGGTGCTCTGCGTACGCAGCAGCAGATCATCGGCCAGATAGAACGTGTCCTGGGTGTCGCGGGCCGGATGATCGATCGGCATGTTGAGCCGTTCGAAGTTGAACTCTTCGGTCTCGACCTCGGGCCCTTCGACGACTTCGAACCCCAACCCCATGAAGATGCGTTCGACTTCGTCGAGCGTGCGGCGCAGGATGTGGCGGCGGCCCACCGGCCCGCGGAGACCCGGCAGCGTGACGTCGATCCGCTCGGCCTCCAGACGCGCGGCCGCCACGTGCGTGGACAGCTCCGCGGCCCGAGTCGCCAGCGCATCTTCGATGGCGGCGCGCGCCGTGTTGAGGCGCGCACCAAACGCGGCACGCTGG
>CBRGMJ010000064.1:0-6906 GCA_967797525.1 uncultured bacterium
GTACGGCGCGGCTGAGGTCGCCCGCGCTCATTTGAGACGCCACCTGCGTGAGCTCGGTGATCGGCTCGACCAGGCTGCGCGCGAAGCGGGCACCCAGAATCGCCGCCACGACCAAGCCAATGGCCAGCGCCAGACCCAATTGCGGGAGCATGCCCTGGAGCTGCGTCCACACCCAACCGGTCGGGACCGAGATCTGGACGGCGGCCACCGGCGTGCCGTCCTTCATGACCGGCGCTGCGGCAAAGACGCGGGGGCTGCCCGTGACATCATCGGGTCGGAGCGATTGGCTGGGACACTTCGAGAGGCTTTCGCGGTCAACGCGGCCCTGCCGCACAGTCGTTGTCACGCACTCGGCCACGGCCCGCAACTCCGGCGCGGTCGACGCCGCCAGCTCAGCGAAAGGCACAACGCGGATTGAGGCATCGGGCCGCCAGCGGAATTGCTGGGCCAGCTGCTCGAGACGGCCCGGCGGCAGTCCCTCGTGCGCGTACCAATCCAACATCCGGCCGATCAGGATCGACTGGGTGAGGATCACACGGCGATACGTGTTCGTATATTGCGCCTGCAACCGCCAGGTGACGTAGGTCGCGGCGAGCACGAGGCAGACGGAGACGAGCAGGAGGTAGGACGTCGTCAGCCTGGCGCGAATCGACCGGGGTCTCATGTGCGGACCTTCTTGCGCGCCTCTTCAACCGCGCGCAGCTTGTAGCCGACCCCGCGCACGGTCACGATGAACCGCGGCTCGCCGGGATCGTCTTCGATTTTCTCACGCAGCCGGCTGACGTGCATGTCCACGGTGCGGGTGCTCCCGTAGAAGTCGTGTCCCCACAGGTGCTCGAGCAAGAAGTCCCGGGTGAACACCCGGTTGGGGTGGCGCATGAAGAGGCGGAGCAGCTCGAACTCGCGGGCGGTGAGGTCAACCCGGCGACCCGCCAGCATCACGTCTTGCGTGCCCGCGTCCAGCCGGAGCGGGCCCACGCACAGCGGCCGGGCGGTCGGCGGGGCGACCTCACGCACGTGCCGGCGCAAGACAGCGCGCACGCGTGCGACGAGCTCGCGCGGGCTGAAGGGTTTGATCACGTAGTCGTCGGCGCCCAGGTCGAGCCCGACGACGCGCTCGACCTCGCCACCGCGGGCCGTAAGCATGATGATCGGCACCGCAGACTCGCGGCGCAGCCGGCGGCAGACTTCCAGACCGTCAACGCCGGGGAGCATCAGATCGAGGATGATCAGATCGGGCCGCTCGGACGCGCTCTTGCTCAGGGCAGTTTCGCCATCGCCTGCGGCCAGCACCTCATAGCCTTCCTGCTGCAGGTTGTAGCGCACCAACTCCACGATGTGGGGTTCATCGTCCACGACGAGGATTCGCTGTGGCATGGACGCTACATGACCAGCCGGACTTCTCCGCCGAGATACCCGGTCACGGCAATCAGCACGGCGCCGACCGCCAGCAGCACGACGGCCGCGAAGCGACCCATATCCGGACGCCTCCAGCGGATGGCAAACGAGACCGCGTAGAACGCCGTGGCCGCCAGCGCCCAGACCTGGTGTGCCGCATGCCGGTCCACAAACTTCTGGCCCACGCCTTCCTTCACGAGCGGAATGGCGTCGCAGAAACCCATGTTGATCGATACGATCGCCGCCAGCAGGCCGAGCCCGATCAGGTACTGCGCGACCCGGGTGTGAAAGCGGTTGGGATTGACCGCATGAAGGAGGTCGAACAACGCGCTCGTCAGCCACAACGCAATGGGGAAGTGGACGATCAGCGGGTGGAACAGCGTTTGCTGGTGGAAGATGGCCCCAAGCGGCCCAGTACCCTTGGGAGGGCACCAAGGCAGGCCGAACACCTGGGCGACCACCGCATGGACTGCATACACGATGCCTCCTCCTTCGGTGCCTGCCCCCGCAGGCTCCTGCCGCGTACCGGCAGCGTATCACGCGGCCGTAACACGACTGTAACCGGCGTTGGGGGCGCGCGGGTACCGCAGGAGTCCGCGGCGCGCTGTGTCGAAGCGTCACTCCTGATCCCACGCGGCAACGCGGGGAAGGTGATCCTCACCATTGAGAGTTGAGCACGCCAACCCCCTGATGTTCGTCGAGGAGCTGCTGGCCGACGCGAAGACGCGTGGCGTCTGGCGATGGCCGCGATTGCTCGAGAGCCCCCAGGAGCCGGTGTCGCGCTACGACGGCCGCGAGGTCATCAACCTCTGTTCCAACAACTATCTGGGGCTGGCCAATCACCCCGCGTTGAAGGCCGCGGCGTTGGAGGCGGTCGCGCGGTTCGGTGTGGGATCGGGCGCCGTCAGGACGATCGCCGGCAACATGAGCATCCACCTGGAGCTCGAGACGGAACTCGCCGCCTTCAAACACACCGAGGCCACGCTGCTGTATCAGTCCGGGTTCAGCGCCAATGCCGGCACCGTCGCCGCGATCCTCGAGAAGGGCGACGTGGTGGTCAGCGACGAGTTGAACCACGCGAGCCTCATCGACGGGTGCCGTCTGTCAGGCGCCGACAAGAGGATCTATCCCCACAAGGATGTTGGCGCGGCCCGCCGGATGCTCGCAGAATCACGAGGCGCCCGGCGCGTGCTGTTGATCACCGACGGTGTGTTCAGCATGGACGGCGACATCGCGCCGCTCCCCGATCTGGTGGCGGTCGCGGAAGAGTCCGGCGCGATCATGATGGTCGACGACGCGCACGCCAGCGGCGTCGTCGGGAAGGACGGCCGCGGCACGGTCGATCACTTCAGGATGCACGGCCGGGTGCACATCCAGGTGGGAACGCTCTCGAAGGCGTTCGCCGGACTCGGCGGCTATGTCGCGGGGTCGCGGGCGCTGATCGAATGGCTGATGCATCGTGCGCGGCCGTTGCTCTTCTCCACCTCTCACCCACCGTCGGTCGCCGCATCCGCGCTTGCCGCCGTGCGACTAGTGCAGCACGAACCCGATCTGATCCGGCGTCTGTGGGACAACACCCGGTTCTTCAAGGACGGGTTGCGCCGGCTCGGGTTCGACACGGGCAACAGCGAGACGCCGATCACGCCGATCATCATCGGCGACGAGGCGCGGGCCATGCAGTTCTCCGACCGTCTCTTCGAGGAGGGCGTGTTCGCGGTCGCTCTGGCGTTTCCGACGGTTCCCCGGGGGAAGGCGCGCGTCCGAACGATCGTGACGGCCGGGCACACGGTACAGCACCTCGAGCGTGCGCTGGCGGCCTTCCAGCGCGCGGGCACGACGCTGGGAGTGATCTCACCCTGACGGCCCCACCCAAGGCGTTCGGCCGGCTGCACACTCCGCAAGAAGCCCGGGCCGCGTATGACGCGGCGCTTCGAGTGGCGCCCCGGGGGACCGAGCATGTCGCCCTGGTGCACGCGCTTGGACGGGTGCTCGCGGTCGATGTCGCATCGCCTCACGATCTGCCCCCGTTTGATCGATCGCTCGTGGACGGCTGGGCCGTCCGCGCCGCCGACACCGAGACGGCGAGTCAGCAGACGCCGGCGCGGCTGCGTCACACGGGCGAGATCCGGATGGGCATGCCCGCCGGGAGCGCGGTCGGGCCCCGGGAGGCTGTGCGGATTCCCACCGGAGGGATGCTGCCCAAGGGCGCTGACGCCGTCGTCATGCAGGAGCACGCGCAGACCGGCGCGGGGGAGGTGGCCGTCGATCGCGCGGTGAAGGCCGGGGAGAACGTGGTCGCGGCGGGGGCCGACGTCCGCACCGGTCGGGTCGTGTTTGCCCACGGGCGACGCCTCCGCGCGCCCGATCTGGGAATTCTGGCTGGGATCGGCCGGCCGCGGGTGCCGGTGACGCTCCAGCCGCGCGTGGCCATCCTCTCGACGGGCGATGAGGTGCTGGCGGCGGAGGACCCGCTGCAGCCGGGCAAAGTCCGGGATATGAACGCCGCCGCCCTCGCCGGTGCCGTGCTGGCCTCGGGTGGAATCCCAGAGATCCTCGGTGTCGTCCGCGACGAGCTGGCGCCGGTCGAAGCCGCGCTGCGCCGGGCCGTCGCCGACTACGATATGGTGTTGATCTCTGGCGGGTCGTCGGTCGGCGAGCGAGACATTGTCACCGATGCCATCGCCCGTCTTGGGCCGCCGGGGATCATCGTCCACGGTATCGCGGTGCGTCCCGGCAAGCCGACCGTGCTGGCAGCGGCTGGCCCGGTGCCGGTGATCGGGCTGCCCGGGAACCCCGTATCGGCGTTGGTCATCTTCGACCTGTTCGCGCGTCCGGTGCTGGAACGTCTGCTCGGGATGGATCTTGCGTCGCGCGGCTGGCATAGGGTTCGGGCGCGTCTGGCGTCCCGACTGCCGTCAGCGGGTCCTCGCGAGGATCATCGGCGGGTCAAGCTGGAGATGCGCCCCGACGGGCTCTGGGCGGCGCCGCTGCCGGCAGGCTCGCAGATCCTCACCTCGCTCACCGAGGCCGACGGCATCGTCGTCGTGCCGTTGGGCGGGGACGGGTTCGCGGCAGGGGCGGAGGTCGAGGTGCGATTGCTGTGAAGAAGGCCCGACTCACACACGTCGATCGGCGGGGGCGGGCACGCATGGTGGACGTGTCGACGAAGGCGCGAACAGTTCGCGTCGCCGTCGCGCGGGCGGACGTCCACATGCAGCCCAAGACGCTGGCGCTGATCCGCACAAATCAGATGACGAAAGGCGACGTCCTGACGGTCGCGCAACTGGCGGGGGTGATGGCCGCCAAGAAGACGGCGGACCTCATCCCGCTCTGCCATCCGTTGCCGCTCGATGATGTGCAGGTGCGCGTGGAACCGGCGCCGGATGTGGCCGCGATCAGGATCGAAGCGACGGTGCGGACGACCGGCCGTACGGGCGTCGAAATGGAAGCGCTGGTCGCCGCGGTCGTGGCGGCCCTGACCGTTTACGACATGTGCAAGGCTGCTGATCGCGGCATCACGATCGACCGTGTACGCCTGATCCACAAGAGCGGGGGCCGGAGCGGCACGTACAACCGGCGCGGGGAGACGCCGTGACCCGGCCGCTCGACGGCGTCCGGACGGCCATCCTCACGCTGTCGGACACGGTGGCGCGCGGACAGGGCGCGGATACCAGCAGCGATGTGATCGCCGAGATCCTGGCAGGTCTGGGGGCCACGATCATTCGGCGTGACGTTTTGACCGATGATCGAGACGCCATCAGCGCGCGGCTCGTCGACTACGCCGATCGCGATGGTGCCGCCCTGATCCTAACCACCGGTGGGAGCGGTTTCGCCTCGCGCGATGTGACGCCCGAGGCCACACTGGCGGTGGTCGATCGTCTGGCGCCCGGGCTGGTGGAGGCCGCGCGGGTGCAGACGGCCGCGAAGACACCGCTCGCGATGCTCTCGCGGGCCGTCGCGGGGGTCCGTGGGCGTACCCTGATCGTCAATCTCCCCGGCAATCCCAAGGCTGTCCGCGAGTGGCTGGATGTCCTCGCCCCGGTCCTGCACCATGCTGTGCGCCTCTTGAAGGGCGACGCGCAGCCGTGGGGCCAGGACCACCGTTCGGATGTGCTCCCTCCTCGCTAGGGCAGGATACAGACCGTCCCGTGCGAAGCAAATGCGACATGCGGTTTCTCCTGGTCCTTCCTATCCTTGCTCTCGGGCTTCTCATTCTCGCCCAGCAGGTCCCCGCTCAGCAGGTCGGTCGTACGCAGAGTCAGTTCGAGGTGCCGCCCGTCTTCCGCACGGGGGACTCGTGGATCTACCGATGGAATCAGAACGCGCGCGGACGCCGTTCCGAAGGAACCTATACGCGTCAGGTTGTGAGAAAGGACATCTTCGAAGGTCAAGAAGTCTATATCATTTCCGTGACTCTGCGCACGGGTTACGAGGTCGTCGATCTTCATTTCTCACGGGTCGCGCAGATCGACAGTACCGGGAACGTGGTTGCCCGCTATGGCATGAGAGGAGACCACTTCTTTCCGCTCACTCTGGGCAGGACCTTTACCAGATATGAGGATAATACCCGCAGAACAACAGTGTACAAATACAGGGTTGAAACCTTCGTAGATGTTCGGACCCCGGCCGGAGCGTTTGAAACTGTCAGGGTGAGGGTCCATGGCGAAGGAAGCTGGAACGGGCCGTATGGTTCGTTGAATCACGAGGGCATCATGTATTTCGCTCGTGCTGCCAAGGTATTCGTGAAGAGCTCATCCCACGAGAACGATGCACAAGGCACGACGACATACTCGGAGGACTTGGTGCGGTACAAGGTCACAGGCGAGTGAGCGAGAGCGGTATCCTCTGCACACCCGATACAGCTCACGGGTTATTGAAGCAGACGGTGTTTCCTCAATCCTTGTGATGGTGGCCGATCTTATAGACTTGTAGTTTCTCGATGACGCCCTTGACCAGTACCTGATCCGGGACCACGTGATGCGCCTTGAGGGCGTCGCTGACGCCGGGCGAGTTGTACACATCGGCGGTTACGTACACTTCATTGGCGTCAGCAAGGGCATGCACCCGCGCCGCGATATTGACAGTCTGCCCGAAATAGTCGACGCGCTCATTGACCGTCACGGCTATGGAGTGCCCCCGGTGGATGCCCACCTTCAGAATCAATTCCTGCGAGATCGTGTGGTTAAACTCGTTGAGCGCGTCGATCATCTCAAGGGCGGCGCTGGTAGCCTCGACCGGGTTGTCGAACACTGCCATCACTGCATCACCAATGGTTTTCACGATCGCGCCATTCCGGTCGCGGATCACGCGGCTCAGCGCATCGAAGTGCTGATGCACCAGAAAATAGGCTTTGGCGTCGCCGATCTGCTCATACATGGCCGTCGAGCCTTTCAGATCGGTGAACAAGAACGTGATGTCCTTGATCGACAGTGTTTCGTCCCTGTTGATGACTTCCGACCGGAACAGATCGCGGAAGGTTTGCGTCGTCAGCAGCTTCTTGCCGCTCAA